>JARLIV010000267.1 GCA_031291555.1 Methylovirgula sp.
AGGCGCGCCATAGTCGAAGACATAGATCGCAAAACGTTTCAGTCCGATCACTTCGGTGAAGCGGTCGATCACCTCCGCCAGATGATCGAAACTATAGGCGAATGTGCCCCGCGACGGAGCCTCGGACCGGCCGAAGCCCGGAAGATCCGGCGCGATGAGATGAAAGCGTTCGGCAAGAAGCGGGATCAAGTCGCGAAACATATGGCTTGAGCTGGGAAAGCCGTGCAGGAGCAGAAGCGTCGGTGCGGAAGCGGGGCCCGCCTCGCGATAGAAAACCTTGAGGCCGTCGACGTCGGCCGTGCGATAGGCGAGCGCGGTTATGGAACCCTCCGTCAGATATAACTGCTTAACTAGCATCGATATGGTTATGACTGGTGGCGTAACTTGTCAAACGGAATTATAGAGGTTATGATTGTTGCAATGATCAATAACCTTCCGCCGGCGCTCTTCGTGGCAGATGCGCCGGCGCTCGATTTCATCAATTCACGCGCGATGCCGACCGGCGAAGTCGTTGATTGGCTGCGAGACGGCGAGGATTTTCTTGCCTGGCTGGAGCAGGCAAAGCTCGCCCCGCGGGAGGTGATCGCGAAGCTGCGCGGCGAGGCGCGGCCGGCGGAGATCGACGCCGTCGCGCGCAAGGCCCGGTCGCTTCGCGATTGGTTTCGCGGCTTTATCGTCGCGCATATGGGCCGTCCGCTGACGTCGAAGGCGGCGGGGGAGCTCGAACCTCTCAACCGGATCCTTGCCGACGACGGGCAGTTTCACCAGATCGTGCCGCAGCGCGGTTCAGCGCGCACGCGCGGCGGCGAGAGCCCGCCGCTATCTTGGCAGCTCAAACGAAACTGGCATGGCCTCGAGTCCTTGCTGCTTCCGATCGCAGAAACGATGGGTGAATTCGTCTGCACGGCGGATTTTTCCCGTGTCAAACCTTGCGAGGGAACGCATTGCACGATCCTCTTTCTGGATCGTACGCGCAGCGGCGCGCGCCGTTGGTGCAGCATGGCGGTCTGCGGCAATCGCGCAAAGCAAGCAACGCATCGCGCCCGCGCAAGGGACGGCTGAGCGCGGACATGCCACCGCGAGCACGGCGGCGCCTTAGAGCTTCGGAATCAGTCCGCCGAATGTATTGGCGACGAAAGTGAACGGCTTCAGCAGCGTCCGCGCCGGAGGCAGATGCGGCAGCCAGCGGGCGAGGCCTGTGGGCTTCTTATCGGCCTGCGGCGTGTTGGCTTGCGGCGCGCTGGCCTGCAGCTTGTCAGCAGCCTGCCGCTCATCGGCCTGCTGCGGGGCGGCCGGCGCGGCAACGCGATGCGCCGGCGCGCTCTGCGCATGCGCGGCGATCGTCAACGGGCGCGGCGGCGGCAGCACGGCGGTCATTTTGGGCCGGAACGTGCAGTTCAAATCGGCCGGGCAGGCGCTTGGATCCTCGACCGTGACCTTCGCCGGCGCCGGGGCGGGCAAGGGCTGGGCGGCGGCAGTGTTGAAGCCCGTCGTATAAGAGGCGGAGGTCAGCGGCCGGCCCGCCGCGGCGTCATTGGCGCCGGGGGCCTCGAGATGACCCGCCCAGGTTGAATTCGGCACGGCCGCCTGGGTCTTGAGCACCTGCCAGAAGGCGGGCAGCGGCAGAATCGGCGCGAAAGCGAGCACCATCGCGGCCAGGGCCAGCCCGCCGGAGAGGGCCATGCCACGCTGCGTCAAGCCAGGACCGTTAAGCCAACCGATTTTCGAAGATTCCGCCATGACGGACTCGCCTATTTCCACACCACGCGAGAAATGAAGGCAAATATTACGTCAAGACCTAGGCAGGACCGATACCAAAAAAGGGCGGCGCACAAATTCGCGCGACCTGTTGCCTAATCCCCTCAGGCCGGTTTGAACTCGGAGATGCCGCCATGGGCCGCCGACCAGGCGGCGGGCGCGCGCAGGAAGCTCTCGACTTCGCTCAGCACCGGGGCGGGGAAATAGCCGTCCGCCCGGGCGACTTCGAGCACATCCCACCAGGTCACCAGATAGTGCAGGGAGACGTTGATCTCCTGCATCAGCTCGCGCGCCTGTGGAAAGATGTCATAGAAGAAGAAGACGAAGGCATGGTCGCAGCGCTGCCCGGCGTTGCGCAGCGCCTCGCAGAAATTCACCTTGCTGCGGCCGTCGGTGGCGAGATCTTCGACGAGCAGGGTGCGCGCGTCATCGACCACATTGCCCTCGATCTGCGCCTGGCGGCCGAAGCCCTTGGGTTTCTTGCGAACATATTGCATCGGCAGCATCAGCCGGTCGGCCAGCCAGGCGGCGAAGGGAATGCCCGCCGTCTCGCCGCCCGCGATTATGTCGAGGCTCTCATAGCCGATTTCGGTCGCGATCGTTTCGGCGGCGAAGTCGATCAAGGCGCGCCGCAGGCGCGGATAGGCGATGATCTTGCGCATATCGGTATAGACCGGGCTCGCCCAGCCCGAGGTGAAGATGAAGGGCTTTTCCGCGTTCACGGAAATCGCCGCGACCTCAAGCAGGCCGCGCGCGGCTTGGTGGGCGATCTTCTGCTTTGCGGTCGAAGCGTGCGACATGGCTGGACCCATTCCAAAATAATTGGATTTCCCTCGCTTTTGCCGCGCGAAGCGTCAACCCCGAAATGAGGATTTCCAGACCTATCGAAATGGCGGGCGCCGGCCGGGACAAATCGGCGCGCCGAAAACTTGACAAAACTTGCGCGCAATCATGATGTTGCGATTGTTTCAATCCAAAATCATTCGTGATCGTCCGCGGGTGCGGATCGACCGCGGGGTGTCTTGCGCCGGGGGCGCCGACCCGCCATAGGGAAATGAAGCGCGGCAAAGCCGCGAACGGGGAGATTGCATGGCGAACCCTTTATTGCCGGCCTGGCTGCCACTCTCGGTCCTCACCTGGATCGTCGTGATGGTGGTGTTCCACGGGTTCGGCTACGCGTTCGAAATCTGTGACCGCACCGGCCTGCTCAAGAACTGCAAGGTCCGCCGGAGCGACACGCTCACCTACGCACAGCTGCTGCCGCGCGCGCTCGTCAATCAGGTCTTCGTGCTGCTGCCGGCGATGGTTCTCGTGCAATGGCTCGGCTGGGCGTTCACCGGCCCGGCGCATCTCGGCGTCTGGCACTTCATCGCCTTGCTCGCCGGCATGGCGATCGGGCACGATATCGTGCAGTACGTCGCGCACCGCTATCTGCTGCACGATCCGCGGCTGATGCGCGTGCTCGGCCATTCCGTGCATCATACGACCGGCGCGAGCAAAGCCATCAGCGCGCTTTACATGGCGCCGATGGACTTCTTCCTGGAGATCGTATTGCCCTACCTTCTGCCGCTCGTGGTTCTCGGCGGCGGCGGCGGCGATATCCTGTTCCACCTGCTTGTCGCCGGGCTTGGCGCCTTCGGCGGTCTTTACGAACATTCAGGCTATGATTTCGCCGAGCCCTTGCGCAGCTCGCAATTCTATAAGTCGGTTCCTTGGCTCGGCGCGGCGATCGAAACGCTGACCACGAGCAAGGCGCACGGCCAGCACCACACGCGCGGCATGGTGAGCTTCAGCGACGGCTTTGGCAGCCCCGGACTCTGCGACACGATCTTCGCGACGCGCTGGGACAAGGTGAAGGAACGCGAGCCGCAACGCGCGCGGGCGCAGCGTGCTCAGGAGCGCGCTCAATAAGGCGCCACGACCGCATAAGGCGGCACGTTGTAGATCGGCGTGCTCTGGCGGATGTAATAGACGTTGACCGGCACCGGGCCATAGGGATAGCCGGGCACATAGGCGGTGGTGCGCGTATAGGCGAGCATCGGCCAGCCATAGGGCAGGAAAGCCGTATAATTCGGGTAGGGGTGCCAGCGCCGCCAATAGGTGTGGTACTGGTCGTAATAATCGCGGGTAAACGCCGCGGCCGGGCTCGCCAGCGCGGCGGCGGCGGCGAGAGCGAGAACGAGTTTCTTGAGCATAGCGAGAGCCTCGCGCATGTATCGTTGATTGATACATGCGCGCGCTCCGCGCCGATCACAAGCTGCGGCTCAAATCGTGGTTTGCGACTTTGGTTAAGGCGCGATCTCGAACAGAGCCTCGACCTCGACTGCGCTGTCGAGCGGCAGTTCGGCGACGCCGATGGTCGAGCGGGCGTGGCGGCCGGCCTCGCCCAGAACCTCGACGATGAGATCGGAGGCGCCGTTCATGATCGGCGGCATCTGCGAATAGCCCGGCGCGGCGTTGATGAAGCCGCCAAGCCGGACGCAGCGGCGGATGCGGTCGAGATCACCAAGCGCGGCCTTGGCCTGCGCAAGGACATTGATCGCGCAGCGGCGCGCTGCGGCGCGGCCCGCTTCGGCGGAGACGGTGGTGCCGACCTTGCCGACATGCCCCGGATCGATTTTGCCGTCTTCGCCAAGCGCAAGCTGGCCGGAGATCGTCAGCAACGTGCCGGCGATGACATAGGGCACGTAATTGGCGACCGGCGCTGCGGCCGCCGGCAAATGAATATTCAGGCTTTTCAAGCGGTCTTCGATCACACCCACGTCCAAAACTCCGGTTCCAAAGGTCCAATGATTCCCTTCATATGTCGGCAGCGGCCGGACCGCCAGCTTTTGTCATTGCCAGCCGCGCCGCCGCATTCTAACACTTTGCCCACCGGCGCCACGGCGCGAGGAGCGTTGATTCATGGCTGATTATTCTCTCGATGCCGCGCCTTCCCGAGCGCCTATGCGGCGGGTAGGGATTTTCGCCTTGCTGTCCGCGGTGGCTATGGGGCTCGCGACAGCGCCGGGGCTGGCCGCCGCCGGCCCGATCGGCGTTCTGCAGGCGACGCCGGCGTCGCTGCAGGGCGTCGTCGATACGATTCCGCTCGCCTCGCATCGCGCCGTCTACGATCTCAGCTTGCTCAAGGCGGTCGGCACAAAGAGCCCGACTGGCGCGCGGGGCCGTATCGCCTTCGACTTCTCGGGGTCGACTTGCGACGGCTATGTGCAGAATTTCCGCCAGTTGACGGAGCTGCAGCCGGCCGAGGGGCCGACGCGGATTTCCGACATGCATTCCGCCACCTTCGAGGATGGCAGCGGCAAGAGCTTCGCGTTCAAGATGGAAACCACGGTTGACGATGATCCGACCGACCAGGTCGACGGCCGCGCCGAGCGCAAGGGCCATGGCATTGTCGATGTCAATCTCGTCAAGCCCAAAGCCGAGCAGCTCGCGCTTGGCCACGACATCCTGTTTCCGACCGAGCACATCAAATACATTCTTGCCGCTGCGGAAGCGGGCGAGAACACGCTCGAAGTCAGAGTCTACGATGGCTCCGACAGCGGCGACAAAATCTACGACACGACGACGTTCATTGGCCGACCGATCGACACGCCGGCGACCGAAGCGCCGGTGCAAATTCCCGAGCTCGAACATATGCGCCGCTGGCCGGTGACGATCAGCTATTTCGACGACGGCCGCAAGGACGAGGCGCCGAACTATACGCTGTCGTTCGATCTCTACGAGAACGGCATTTCCCGCGCCCTGCGGCTCAATTACGGCGACTTCGTGCTCGCGGGGGAAATGACCAGCCTCAAGCTGCTACCGACGCCTCCCTGCAGCAAATAGCCGGTGCCCGTCAATTTAATTGGGGAAATCCGCCGCCTCTCCCGGCGCAGAAGATTTTTTCCAATGTAATCAACGTGGAGCGTAGCCTAGGGGCGCTGTTTCTGCGATCCGGTTTTCCTTTCGTAAATTTCTATCTGCTAGCCATCCGCCCTATGCTCGGGCCACGTGGCCAGGATGCGCCACGCCCTTCGGCCAATAGGTCCGCGAAATGCAAAAGAGTGTTCTGATCGTCGAAGACAACGAACTTAACATGAAGCTGTTCAATGACCTTCTCGAAGCGCATGGATACAAGACAGTGCAAACGAGAAGCGGCGTGGAAGCCGTGGAACTCGCACGGACGCATCGTCCCGATCTGATCTTGATGGATATCCAGCTGCCGGAAGTCTCCGGACTTCAAGTCACGCAATGGCTTAAGGACGACGAGAATCTTCGCCACATCCCGGTCATCGCCATCACCGCCTTCGCGATGAAGGGCGATGAAGAGAAAATCCGCCAAGGCGGCTGCGAGGCCTATCTCTCGAAGCCGATCTCGGTGGTCAAGTTTCTTGAGACTGTACGGAATTATATTGCCGGCTGAGTAAATCGGCGGTTCTTGAGGACGCGTTTGGAATGACGGCCAGAATTCTCGTTGTCGATGATATCCTTGCGAACCGGAAGCTGCTCGAGGCCCGCCTCACCGCGGAATATTTCGACGTGGCGACGGCGACGAGCGGCGCGGAAGCGCTGGCGATCTGCGCGCGCGAGGAATGCGACCTCCTCGTTCTCGACGTGATGATGCCGGGCATGGACGGCTTCGAGGTCTGCCGGCAATTGCGCAAAGATCCTGCGACGACGCATCTGCCGGTGATCTTGGTGACGGCGCTCGACCAGCCGAGCGATCGTGTCCAGGGTCTCGAAGCCGGCGCCGACGATTTTCTGACAAAGCCGATCGACGAGATCGCTCTGGTCGCGCGCGTTCGCTCGCTGGTGCGGCTCAAGATGGTGCTCGATGATCTGCGCAGCCGCGCCTCGACAGCGGTGATGCTCGGCATGCCCGATCCCTTTGCCTCGGCTCTCGACGAGGATGGTTCGGGCGGCCGCGTTCTGCTTGTCGACGACCGGGCGGCTTCGGCCTCGCAAATCGTCTTCGCGCTGCGCGACAAATATCTGGTCGAGGTCGTCGGCGATCCGCACCTGGCCGCCGCAAAAGCTTTCAGCGGCGGGCATGACATGGTGATCGTCAGCCTCAGTCTGCAGGGCTTCGACGCGCTGCGGCTCTGCGGCCAGATCCGTTCGCACGAACGCACGCGGCAATTGCCGATCCTATGCTTGGCCGAGATGGAGGACAGGACGCGGGTGCTGCGCGCTCTCGATCTCGGCGTCAACGATTTCCTGA
The DNA here is from genome assembly GCA_031291555.1 of Methylovirgula sp. Taxonomy (GTDB): domain Bacteria; phylum Pseudomonadota; class Alphaproteobacteria; order Rhizobiales; family Beijerinckiaceae; genus Methylovirgula. The sequence goes on from JARLIV010000267.1 coordinate 6,962, forward strand.
TGCGGCCGCTCGACAGCAATGAGCTCGTCGCGCGGGTCAAGACCAATCTGCGGCGCAAGCGCTACGGCGACAAGCTACGCGAAAATCTGCAGGCCTCGATCGAGCTTGCCGTGGTCGATCCCTTGACCGGCCTCAACAACCGCCGCTATTTCGAGACCCATCTGTCGACGCTGGTGGCGCAGGCGGCCGATTGCGGCCGGCCCCTATCGCTGATGATCCTCGATATCGATCACTTCAAGGGCATCAACGATTCTCATGGCCACGAGGCTGGCGACCGGGTGCTGAAAGGCTTCTCCAAACGGGTGCGCAAGGTCATCCGCATTCCGGATATGATCTGCCGGCTCGGCGGCGAGGAATTCGTCGTCGTGATGCCCGACACCAGTATCGACGTCGCGGCGCGCATTGCCGAGCGGGTTCGCGGCGAGATCGAACGGCAGCGCTTCGTCGTCGATGGCGCCAGCGATCCCATCAGCATTACGGTTTCGATCGGCCTGGCCGAGCGCGGCGACGACAATTTGCCGGATGGCCTGTTCCGCCGGGCGGATCGGGCGCTTTACCGGTCCAAGACCAGTGGCCGTAACCGCGTCTCGGCAGATGCCGCCTGACCTTGCAAAATCTGCTGGCAAGGCCCGCGGCAAAAAGAATCGCTGTTTAGGTAAATAAAAGGAGGCGGCGCGCCTCAACAATTAAGCAGTTTTCTTTTCGTGGTCCGCGCGCTAACCTGATTGCGGTGGTGGATAGCGGCGCGGCAGAGACCACGGGCGGATCGCCGCGACAATGCGAGTGTAATCAGCAAGATACCCTGCGGAGTGCTCAGGTCCGCCGCATCTCCTGGGTCCGTAGGGTCGGCCGGCGCGTAAGTGGTTAGGAGTGGCCTCCTCGAGATCCACTTGGCGCCGGCCACCTCTCGCCTCAAACATAATCGGGCAGAGAGATTGGCTGGCCGGCGCGCCGTGCATCCTCAGGCTTTGGCTGAGAAAATCGCCATATCTCCCGAGAAAATTGAGGGTTTTGCCCCTCGTTCTACTTGATCTTGGTTTCCTTGAACTCGACGTGCTTGCGCGCGACGGGGTCGTACTTCTTGAACGACAGCTTCTCCGTCTTGGTGCGGGCGTTCTTCTTGGTCACGTAGAAATAGCCCGTGTCCGCCGAGGACTGGAGCTTGATCTTGATCATCGCGGCCTTGGCCATGGCGGCTTCTTCCTTCAAACCTGATCGTCGCGCGTGCCGACTGGCGCGACGCGAAAAACGCTAATAATGCGCGAAAGTGCGCGCACCTTAAGGATCAGCGCCCGCTTGTCAAGGATGCGCGTCGCGCTTCAGCGCGAGAGCGAAAAAGCCGGCCAGCACCAGAGCCAGCGCGAAGAACAATCCGGCTGGCGCGAGATCGAGCCCGAAGCCGAAGAGCGGCGGTCCCATTAGCGCGCCGGCCGAGTACAGCAGGATGTAGGCTGCGTTAGCGCGGGCCAGCGCCGCGCCTGAATAGCGGCTGGCGAGGCTGGTGAGGCCGACGGCATAGAGGCCGCCGACGATCCCGCTCCAGGCAAAGAGCAGGACGACGTAGGCGGCATAAGCGAAATGCGCCGCAAGCGGCAGAATCAGCGCGCCCAGCGTGCCGAGGCCGCCGATGAGGATCAGCAGCCGCGCGCGGCCGAACTTGTCGGCCGCAAGGCCCGTCGGAATCTGCAAGAGCGCGTTGCCGAGCGCGAAGATCGCCGAGGCGATCGCGGCGGCATCCGCTCCCCAGCCTTGGCGCAGCGCGAAGACGGGAAAAAGCCCGAAGGCCGTCGCTTCGATCGCGCCATAGAGGAGGGCGGCCGTGGTGGCGGCCGGCGCATCGCGCATGATGGCGAGAAAAGGCAGAGGTTCCGTCTTCCGCAGCGCCGGCGCATCCACATCGGCAAGACCGATCGGCAGCGTCGCCACGAGCGAAAGCAGGGCGGCGACCAGGAACGGCGCCGCGCCGCCCGGCCCGATGGCAGCGAGCAGAAAGGGGCCTGCGGCAAAGCCCGCGGCGATCGCCGTCGCATAAATGCCCATCACCAGGCCGCGCCGGTGCGGCCAGACGACGGCGCTGATCCAGAATTCGCCGAGGATGAACATGATCGTCAGCGCAATGCCGTAAAGGCTGCGCACCGCGAGCCATGGCCAATAGCCATGGGTGAGGGCGAGGGCGGCGAGACAGGCCGCGCCGAGCAGTAACGCGGCGATCAACAGCCGCCGCACGCCAATCTTGCGCGCGAGCCAGGGGACGTAAGGCGCCGTGGCCAGGCCCAAGAGGCCGCTCCCGGCCGTGTGAAAGCCGATGGCGCGGGCGGAAAAGCCGATCTGCGCCAGCCGCACGGAAATCAGCGTTGCCGAAAGCGACAGGCCGATGCCGGCGATGGTCACGGTCGCGATGGCGGCGGCGATGGCGTGAGAAGGCGTTGCGGTGGGCTTGGTCACAATTCATCGCGAAGGAAGCGGCGGTTCCTATAGTGGAAGAAGGGCACCGGGGTTTCGGCCGCAAGACCGGCGGTAAAGCGTCGTGCGGCTTCGCGCAAGATCGCGCCGGTGATATTGCCGAGATCGAGTTGCTCCGCCTCGGTGATCGGCAGCCAGACGAGTTCGACAAGCTCGGCATCGGCGTGGGCGATGCCTTCGACCCGGTGGGCGATCGTTGCGGCGTCGGCGATGAAGAAGCGCGTATCGAACCGGCGCGGCAGATGCGGCGGCGTGACTGCGCGTGCCAGAAAATTGAGATGGCCGATGCGTGGCAAAAAGCCCAGGCTGACGAAGTCCTTCCAGCCCTGCGGCACGGGCCGGGACAAGGGCGCTGCCGTGGCGCCGATGAGGAGGCCAGTTTCCTCGAAGGTCTCGCGGATGGCGGCGAGCGCCAGCGCGCGAGGACTGGGCGCCTCCTGGCGGTTTCGCTTGGCGAGCTGCATCGCAACGGCTTCAGGCAGTGAATCCGCTGCCGCGATCTCAGCGTCGGAAGCTTCGACGCGGCCGCCGGGGAAAACGAATTTGCCTGGCATGAAGCGCAAATTGGCGTTGCGCCGTCCCATCAGGACGCGTGGCACCGCCTCACGCATGTCGAGGAGAACGAGGCTGGCGGCGGCTTTCGGCTTGACGGGACCCCGCGACGCTTGCGCGTCGTCAGCCACGCAGATCCGCCCCGGCGGAGGAGGCGTCGGGCGCGGAATCGAAACCGTGCATCCGCAGCGCCCATTGGTAGCCGATGAGCCCGCCCTTGAAGGCGGGCAGCAGCAGCAGCGACAGGGCTACGGTCAGCACTGGCCAGAGAATTGATTGATAAAGCAGCGGAAAATCCGGAAATACCGTGTCGGTCGAGAGCATCAGGGCGCCGATAATATGGCCGACCACCAGAATGGTCAGATACGGCGGGGCATCATCCGCCCGCTGATGGAACAGCTCAGCCCCGCAGACCGCGCAGCGGTCTTTGACTTTCAGATACTTACCGTAGAGCGCACCCTTGCCGCAGGAGGGGCAATGGCCGGAAAATCCACGCCGGACGGCAAGCCAGGCGTTCCGCTTGGGCCGTCCCAGATCATCCTCGGCATAGGCCTTGCCGGCCGCAAGGGAAGAGATGGGAAGGTCGACTGCATCAATAGCCATGGTAAGACCCGGAGGCTTTAGATTAAATTGTTGACGTCCTCAGTTTTTTTAAACGCCCTGTCGGCGCGGCGCCATTAGACCTCTTGTCGCGGCGGCCGGCCGGCTTGCCCTTGGCTTTGCCTTGGCGCTGTGGCCGGCTGCCGGCCCCGGAGACCACTTCGAAGCGCAGCGCGCCCGCGAAAGGGGCGGCCTCAACAAGCCGAACCGAAATTTCGTCACCCAGGCGATGCGTTATGCCACTGCGCCGGCCGATCAGCGCATGCAGGCTCTCCTCATAGCCGAAATATTCCTCGCCGAGGGTCGCGATCGGGATAAAGCCATCGGCGCCGGTGTCGGCCAGTTTCACGAAAAGCCCGGCCCCGGTGACGCCGGAAATGCGGCCCTCGAAAGTGCCGCCAATCTGCTCGCTCAGGAATTGGGCGATGAGCCGGTCGACGGTCTCGCGCTCGGCCGCCATGGCGCGCCGCTCGGTCGCGGAAATCTGCGCGGCGATCTCCGCCAGTTGCGCGATATCGGTCTCCGGCAGGCCGTCGCCGCCAAAATGCTGCGCGCGGATCAGGGCGCGATGGACGATGAGATCGGCATAGCGGCGGATCGGCGAAGTGAAATGCGCGTAGCGGCGCAGATGCAGGCCGAAATGGCCGTAATTCTCCGCCACATATTCGGCCTGCGCCTGGGTGCGCAGCACGACTTCGCTGACGATATTCTCGTGTTCGGTCCCCTTCACCTGGGCGAGGATGCCGTTGAACTGGCGCGGCGTCAGCACTTGGCCCTTCGCCAGCTTGATGCTGACCGAGGCCAGAAATTCCGCCAGCGCGTTGAGCTTTTCGAACGTCGGCTCGCCATGCCCGCGATAGATCAGCGGCTGATGGGCTTTTTCCAGTGTCTCCGCCGCTGCGACATTGGCGAGGATCATGAATTCCTCGATCAGCCGGTGCGCTTCGAGCCGCGGCGGCACGATCACCCTGTCCACGGTGCCGTCGCTCTTCAGTAAAATCTTGCGCTCGGGAAGGTCGAGATCGAGCGGCGCACGTTTTTCGCGCGCGGTCTTCAGTGACTCATAGGCGGCAAAAAGCGGCTTGAGCACGGGCGTCAGCAGCGGCTGCGTCTCTTGAGCCGGCAGGCCGTCCCAGGCGGCCTGAACCTGCGCATAGGTGAGCTTGGCGGCGGAGCGCATCAGCACGCGGTGCGCCTTCTGCGAGAGCACCCGGCCGTCCTTGGCGATGATGATGCGGAAGGCGAGCGCGGCGCGGTCCTCGCCGGGGCGGAGCGAGCAGAGATCGTTGGAGATGCGCTCCGGCAGCATCGGCACCACACGGTCAGGGAAATAGACCGAATTGCCGCGCTGGAGCGCCTCGCGGTCGAGGGCGGAACCTGGCCGCACATAAGCGGCGACGTCAGCGATGGCGACGCAGATGATGTGGCCGCCCGCATTCTCGGGATCGTGGTCGGGATGGGCGAAGACCGCGTCGTCATGATCCTTGGCGTCGGCCGGATCGATTGTGACGAGCGGGATCTCGCGCCAATCCTCGCGCCCGGCGAGCGCCGCGGGTTTCGCCCGCGCCACTTCCGCCAGCGCATCGGACCCGAAAACATTGGGGATGTTATGCGCATGAACGGCGATGAGGCTCATCGCCCGTTCGGTCGCCAGACTCCCGAGCCGTTCGCGCACGCGCACGGAAGGCAAGCCGAAGCGGCCCGAGCGCAGAACATCGACGGCGACGAGATCGCCCTCCTGCGCTTCGCCCGCGCCGCCCTCGGCGACGACGAATTCGCCCGCCCGCGCATTGCGCTTGTCGATCGGCACGACGCGCGCGCCGCCGGCGGGATCGGCACGGTAGATGCCGAGCACCTGCGTCTTGGCGCGCTCGAAGAGCTTGACGACACGGCCCGTATAGGCCGGCTCGTTCGGCCCCGCTTCGCGCGCGAGCTCCGTGCGGATGAGGCCGCGATCGCCAATGCCCGGAACCGCCATGCCGGGACGGCGGCGGCCGAGGTGAATCAGAATTTTCGGGATTGGCCCCTGGGCGCTGTCCCATTCGACAGGTTGGGCGATTAATTCGCCGTCCGCGTCGCGCTTTACAATTTCGGCGAGAACAACGGCCGGTAATTGGCCGGGCTTGTGCAATTGCTTGCGGCGGCGCTCAACGGCGCCTTCCGCTTCGAGTTCTTTGAGTATTTTCTTTAGTCCTATTCGGTCGGCGCCGGTGATGGAAAAGGCGCGCGCGATCTCGCGCTTGCCGATCTTGGTCGGGCTTTGCGCCTGTTCGCGGCTTATAAAGGCGAGGATGTCTGCGCGGGTCGGCAGCGGGCGTTTCTTGCTTGTGTCGCTCGCGCCGGGCGCGCCGGCCTTTGTCGAGCCGGCTTTCTTGATCACGCGCTTTTGGCCTTTCGCAATGGCGCCTTGGTTGCTGTCTTTTTGGCCGGGGCTTTTTTCGCCACCGGTTTCTTGGCTTCGGTTTTCGCGGGCTTGGCTTTCGCCGCGGGCTTCTTCTTCGCCGGTGCGCCGCCCTTGGCATCGATCAGTTGGATCGCGTCTTCGAGCGAGATCGTCTCCGGCGTCAGGCCGTTCTTCAAGGTCGCGTTGACCTTGCCGAGGCTGACGTAGGGGCCGAAGCGGCCCTCGCGCAGGACGATGTCGCCGCCCGCGGGATGCTGGCCGAGAATGCGGCCCTGGGCGCCGCCACCGCCGCCGCCTTGCGCCTTGGCGGCCAGCAGCGTGACGGCATCGGCAAGCGTCAGGCTGGTCGGGTCGGCGTCGCGCGGCAAGGTCGCGTTGATCTTGCCCCAATTGACATAGGGGCCGAAGCGCCCGGCCTTGATGACCACCGCGCCGCCCTGGGGATGTTCGCCGAGTTCGCGGCTCGCGGCCGAGGCCTGCGCGCCGAAGCGGCGGCCTGAGAGGCCGCTCTCCTTAGCGACGATGAGATCGATGGCGCGGTTTCCGCCGATCGTCAGGATATCGTCATCCTTGCCGATATTGGCGTAGGTCTTGCCGTGCTGGACATAGGGCCCATAGCGGCCGATGCCAGCGACGATCGGTGCCTTGGTCTCGGGATGAATCGCCACCTGCCGCGGCAGGCTCAGCAAAGCGAGCGCCTGTTCGAGCGTCACGTCAGCGGGGGCGATATTTTTCGGCAGCGAGGAGCGCTTGGGCTTCTCGGCCTCGCCCTGCTGGATGTAGGTGCCGAAGCGGCCATCGCGCAGGGTGATCTCCTCACCCGTCTCGGGATCCTCGCCCAGCACTTTGACGCCCGGCCGGTCGCCGTCACCGAGGCTCTCGGCATTGGTGCCGGCGAGCGTGCGGGTGAATTTGCATTCGGGATAGTTCGAGCAGCCGATGAAGGCGCCAAACTTGCCGAGCTTCAGCGACAATTGGCCGGTGCCGCAGGAGGGGCAGGCGCGGGGATTGGAGCCGTCTTCCTTCGCCGGGAAAATATGCGGGCCGAGCAGCTCGTTCAGCGAGTCGAGCACCTGCGTCGTGCGCAGATCCTTGGTCGCCGCGAGCGCGTTGGAGAAATCCGCCCAGAAGTCGCGCAGCACCTGCTTCCAATCGATCTCGTGATTGGAGACGAGGTCGAGCTTCTCTTCGAGGCCGGCGGTGAAATCATAACCGACATAGCGGGTGAAGAAGCTTTCGAGGAAGGCGGTGACGACGCGGCCCTTGTCCTCGGGATAGAGTCGTTTCTTCTCCAGCCGGACGTAATCGCGGTCGCGAAGCACGGCGAGCGTCGAGGCATAGGTCGAAGGCCGGCCGATGCCGAGTTCTTCCATGCGCTTGACGAGGCTCGCCTCGGTGAAGCGCGCCGGCGGCTCGGTGCGGTGCTGGCTCGATTCGATCTTGTCCTTGGCCAGCGGATCGCCCGCCGCCATCGGCGGCAGGCGGCCGGACTCCTCGTCCTCTACGTCATCGCGGCCTTCCTGATAAAGCTTGAGGAAGCCATCGAAGCGGATCACCTGACCCGTCGCGCGCAGGTCGAGCTTGCGCGCGCCAGACGCGGCCTCGATCTCGACGGTCGTGCGTTCGAGATCAGCCGATTCCATCTGGCTGGCAATGGCGCGCGTCCAGATCAGCTCGTAGAGCCGCGCCTCGTCATGGCTGAGCGAATGGCGGATGCGCGCCGGCAGCAGTGACATATCGGTCGGGCGGATCGCCTCATGCGCTTCCTGCGCATTCTTGGCCTTCACCGTATATTTGCGCGGCACCTTCGGCACGTAACGCTCGCCGAATTCCTTGCCGATCACTTTCCGCGCCGCCGCCACGGCCTCAGGGGCCACATCGACGCCGTCGGTTCGCATATAAGTAATAAGACCGATCGTATCGCCGCCGATGTCGATGCCTTCATAAAGCTTTTGCGCGATCTGCATGGTCCGCGCCGGGGCGAAGCCCAATTTGCGCGAGGCCTCCTGTTGCAGCGTCGAGGTGGTGAAGGGCGGGGCCGGGTGGCGCTTGGCCGGGCGCGACTCGACGCTCGTTACCGAGAATTTGGCACTCTCCAGCGCGCTCTTAAGGCCCTGCGCTTCTTCGGCCGTGGCGATGTCGAGCCGGCCGATCTTGCGGCCGTCGGCGCCGGTGAGCCGCGCGAGGAACGGCGCATTCGCCTTGGTCTTCAAATGCGCCAGCAGCGTCCAATAATCCTGAGTGACGAATTGCTCGATCTCAAGCTCGCGGTCGCAGACGAGACGCAGGGCGACTGATTGCACCCGTCCGGCCGAGCGCGCGCCCGGCAATTTGCGCCAGAGCACCGGCGAGAGATTGAAGCCGACGAGATAATCGAGGGCCCGCCGGGCGAGATAGGAATCGACCAATGCCGCATCGATCTGGCGCGGATGTTTCATCGCTTCGAGCACGGCGGTCTTGGTAATGGCGTTGAAGACGACGCGCTCGACCGGCGTGTCCTTCAGAACCCGCTTGCTCTTCAGCACTTCGAGCACATGCCAGGAGATCGCCTCGCCTTCGCGGTCCGGGTCGGTCGCGAGAATGAG
>JARLIV010000268.1 GCA_031291555.1 Methylovirgula sp.
AACATCGACGCCGCGCGCGCCGAGCAGGGACCACAAGGCGATCTCGACTGCGCCGGTGTCAGAGGCCGGGACGATGGCGATGCGATAATCCGCCGGGATTTCGAGCACGTCGCGCGTGAGCTCGATCGCCTGCTCGAGCTTGGCGACGGCCGCGGGGCTGCGATGCGAGCGGCCGACGAGCGCGCCTTTCAGGACATCGGCTGTCCAGCCCGGCCTTTTGGGGCACGGGCCGGAGGAGAAGAAGGGGCGGGCGGGCTTTGTGCGCGGTTGGGCGGAGGGGGGAGTCATCCCCCCATATTCGTGGCCGGCCGTGCAAAGCGCAACTGGCGGCGAAAAAAGTTCAACTTCGATCAGTCGACAAGATAGCGAAGTCCGAGCCGCACTTCCTGCGAGGTGAGACCCTTGTCGAACAGCGTGCCGGAGAGCGATTTGAACGACATCGTGCCGAAATTCACGTAGCGGTAGCCCAGATCGAGCTTCAGATTGGTCGAGATATCGTAGGAGATACCGGCCATCATCGCAAAGGCGAAATTCCATTTCGAGACCGAACGCGAATAATCCCAGTTTTGCGCCCCCATGTTGTAATGAGGTTGAGGATTCATCGGCAGCCCGGTCGTCGTATCATAATAGACTAGCGGGAGCGGAAAATTCTGGGGCAAAGACAATACGGCGCGATACGGGCTGCCATCGCTGTTGTTATAGAAATTGACAGTCTGAGTTGCGTTCAAATATGCAGCGCCCACACCTGCACCAATATACGGCGTTACGCCGGCCCAATTGCCGAGATCGACATATCCGTTGACGAGGAACAGATTCTTTTGCAGCGAGGCGGTTTCCTTTGGTGTGCAAGTGTTCGTGCCGGGGGTCACTCCGATTATCGTTGTGTCGGTTGAATCGCTATAAACGGGATCGAGGCTCTGCGGGCAAAGCACGTCGGGCCCGCGCCCATTCGTGGGATAGGTACCATAATAGGTATAGGTGGCGTCGGTGCGGAACCATTGATTGAACTGGTAGCCGGCGCCGATATCGACCGACCAATTGAGCTTCTGGCTGAAGTTGACGTTGTACACGTCCGATAGAAGCTGAGGCGCATCCTGCAAAGCGCCGCCAACATCGCCGCGGATATACCAGCCGGTGCCGAATTCGACGGGTTGCGTCGGAATGTCCGGCTGCGGCGAGGAAAAGAACGAGCCGAGATCGGCGGCTTCAGCGGGCACCGCGGTGCAGCTCGCAGCGGCGACCGAGACAAGCAGCCCGCATAAAATAGATGTCCGACTCGACATCGCCTTCCTTCCTTTCGGTTCTCGACCGAAGGGGAGTGTGAAGGATATTTCTTAAGCTCCGCTTAACCATAAAAAATTACGCGGCGGAAACCATGTTCGCCCGTCTCGCTCCCGCGGGGCGCAAAAAGAAAGCGGGCCTTGCGGCCCGCTTTTTCCGGAGGTTTCGTTCCGCCCGGATCAATATTTGGTGACGAGCGGCGGCGCTATCGCCGGAACTTCGGCGAAGACGTAGCGCAAGCCGACCATGACATCCTGCGAGGCGATATTGAAGCTTTGGACCTCGTGCGTGCAGCCCGCGGTGCAAACGATGCCGTCGCTGGTGACCTTGCCGCCATTGAAATAGCGGTAGGCGACTTCGAGCTTCCAATTCGGCGTGAAGGAATAATCCACGCCCGCATGCACCGCCCAGGCGAGGTCGACACTATTGCTGGTGGGCGCGACGCCAAAACCGCCAGTCGAGACGCCGACATCGGTCAGGCCGGAGAATTGGTTGAAAGCCGCGCCGATGCCCGCGCCGATGAACGGCGTGAAATTATACCAGGTGCCGAGGTCGATATAGCCATTGGCGAGCACGTCGAACGTGCTGACATGGCCGGAATAGTCGTCATAGCAGGTTCCGGTGGTGCAGAAGGCCGTGTAGCTCTCGGAGCCCCAATATTTCGTCTGGGTCCGGTACTCGCCCGTCACGTCGAAGCGGATCCAATTGTTGACCTGATAGCCGGCGCCGCCACCGATATTGACCTGCTGGCCGAGGCCGGCGCCGTTGTAGGCAAAGCCGATAGGAAGCGTCGAGTCGGTCGAATAGAAATTGCTCATTTGGTCGAAGCCGACGCCGACGTCGCCGCGCAGATACCAGCCGCTGACAACCGGCGGGGGCGGGGCTTCGACGGGCGGCGGCGGCGGAAGGCCGAGATCGGCCGCGTGGGCGATATTGAAGGCGCCAATCGCCACGGCGCTTGCGAAAATGATGGCTTTAATGCTGGCCATTACGATTAGTCCCCTCAAAAGACGCTGGCGCGCGGATCAACGCCGCCGTGTCCAACGGAAGGGAAAAATGTCTGAAAGAGCTTAAAAGGGTCTTAACCCTAGTTTTTAAGGTTAATTCTGCGGATTCTTATCCGCCTCTTGTTGCCCGAATGCCGCATCTACGTGCGAGGATCCGGCGTCTCAGGCGGCGACGGCGCTCAGCGCCTCGCAGACATCCTCGACGATCTGCTCGACGAGATCGCGGTCGTCGCCTTCGCCCATCACGCGCACCACCGGCTCGGTGCCGGAGAGGCGAATCACCAGCCGGCCGCCGTTGCCAAGCTTACGCCGGCCATCCTCGATGGCGCGGGAGACGCGCTCCTCCTCGAGCGGACGGCTGTTGCGGAAGCGGACATTCCTCAGGATTTGCGGAACCGGCTCGAACCGGTGGCAGACTTCGCTGACCGGGCGCTGCCGCCGTTTGACGATCGAGAGCAATTGCAAGGCGGCGACGAGCCCGTCGCCGGTCGTGCAATAATCGCTGAGGATGACATGGCCGGATTGTTCGCCGCCGAGGTTGTAGCCGTGCTCGCGCATATGTTCGAGCACGTAGCGGTCGCCGACCGCGGTGCGGGCGAGGGCGAGACCGATACTGCTCAGATAACGCTCGAACCCGAGATTCGACATCAGCGTGGCGACGATGCCGGGACGCGACAGGCGCCCGTCCTGCTGCCAGCTCTCGGCGATGGCCGCCATCAGCTGGTCGCCGTCGACGACCTTGCCGCGCTCATCGACGATGATGAGCCGGTCGGCGTCGCCGTCGAGCGCGATGCCGACATCGGCGCGCATCTCGCGGTCCTTGTTGACGAGCGCCTTGGGCGCGGTCGAGCCGACATCGC
>JARLIV010000269.1 GCA_031291555.1 Methylovirgula sp.
CCGACACCCGCGTCGGCGACACCATCACCGACGACAAGCGCCCGACCGCGGCGGCGCTGCCCGGCTTCAAGCCGGCGCAGCCGGTGGTGTTTTGCGGGCTGTTTCCGGTCGACGCCGCCAATTTCGAGGACCTGCGCGCCGCCGTCGGCCGGCTGCGGCTCAACGACGCGAGCTTTTCCTATGAAATGGAGACCTCGGCGGCGCTCGGCTTCGGCTTCCGCTGCGGCTTTCTCGGCCTCTTACATCTCGAAATCATCCAGGAGCGGCTGGAGCGCGAGTTCAACCTCGACCTGATCGCCACCGCCCCGTCGGTGATCTACCGGATCGCGCTGACCGACAAAAGCGTCATCGAATTGCACAATCCGGCCGACATGCCCGACGTGGTGAAGATCGAGGAGATCCGCGAACCCTGGATCAGGGCGACGATCCTGACGCCCGACGATTATCTCGGCGCCGTGCTCAAGCTGTGCCAGGACCGGCGCGGCGCGCAGGTGGACCTCAACTATGTCGGCAAGCGCGCGATGGTCATCTACGACCTGCCGCTCAACGAGGTGGTGTTCGACTTCTACGACCGGCTGAAGTCGATCTCCAAGGGCTACGCCTCGTTCGACTATGCGCTGACCGACTATCGCGCCGGCGACCTCGTCAAAATGTCGATCCTCGTCAATGCCGAGCCGGTCGATGCGCTCTCTATGCTCGTGCATCGCGACCGGGCCGAGCTGCGCGGCCGCGCCATGGTCGAGAAGCTGAAAGAGCTGATCCCGCCGCATATGTTCCAGATCCCGATCCAGGCGGCGATCGGCGGAAAAATCATCGCCCGCGAGACGGTGCGGGCGCTGCGCAAGGACGTGACGGCAAAGTGCTACGGCGGCGACGCGACGCGCAAGCGCAAGCTTCTCGAAAAGCAGAAGGCCGGCAAGAAGAAGATGCGCCAGTTCGGCAAAGTCGAAATCCCGCAGGAAGCGTTTATTGCGGCGTTGAAGATGGATTCGTAAGGCGCCTCACGCCTTGTCGCGGTGCGCGAGCTCCAGCGTCACGAGCCGCGCCAAAAGCGTCGCGGGATAAAGCTGGCCGATGATCGCCTCGATATTGGCGAGCGAGCGCGCAAGCGGATGCACGGGCGCGATGTCGCCATAGCCGACCGAGGTCAAAGTCACGAAACTGAAGTAGACGACATTCGTCCCGACGGAGAGATTGTCGTGCATCGGCGGCAGGCCGGCGAAGGCATCGGGCTTTGCGAGCGCGAGGAAGCCATAGAGCGCCGCGAAAATCAGCCCGACATCGAGATAGAGCAGGACAGCGCCGATGACGCGGTGAAAGGTGATCCGCCCCGGCGCGAAGACCGCGCGGACGACGACGATGAGCAAGGTCAGCCCAGCGGCCAGCCAGCTCGCGGCCTCCAGATAAACGTCGAGAATCGATGGATGATGCGCCCGCAGAGAGCTCGTAACGATCGACAGAATGAGCGCGAGCGCGGTCCCGGCCACGGCCCAGGGACTGCCGGAAACAAAGAAGACCGCGGCGACGAGCACAAACGTGAAAAGGATGCCGAAGAAATGCGCCACCGCGACGCCGCTGGCCTGTAGCGGGGCGATCACGAACAAGAGCAGCGCCAGCATGATCGTCAGCGCCGTCAGCAGCGGATCGCTGAAACGCTCTTGCAGGCGGCGGAAACTCTCTTTGGTCATGGGGCGGCGGTCCGCGCTGAGACGATCAGAGGCACTTTATTCGACCGGCGGCCATTTGCCATTTGTGGCCGCAGTCCGCCACAACTTAAAATGGCGTCGTGACAAACGCTGGGACGGCGCTAGACTACCCATGCGGATGGCGCTGCGGATCGAGGCCCATGTATATCATCGCCCGCAACATCAAAGGCCCGGCCAAGAGCCGGCACCTGCGCTGCGAAGCGCTGATGGTCGATAAGGCGACCTTCACGCCCTGGCCGCCTTCGACCGAGGACGGCTGGCGCCGCGCCTATAAGTTCCGCGACAAGCTGATGGCCGAGGTCGTCCGCCTCGAACTTGACCCGATGGGCGATGAGCTTAAGGTGATCGAGGCCGTTTACATTCCATGACTTGAAACGTCCTTCCCTGTCGCTTGATCTATGCAAGACGAGGCAACATACGGAATCGGGAATGTTCTGACCGCAGCCCACGCGCGCCATCGCGATAATGCAGCAGGTGCGGCGGCGGATTACATTCCCGAACTGGCCGCCGTCGATCCGAACCGATTCGGTATTGCCGTCGCGACCGTCGATGGCGCGCTCCATAAGGTGGGCGACGCCGATCATCCTTTCACGATCCAATCGATCTCTAAAGCTTTCGTCTATTGTCTCGCGCTCGAACTGATCGGCCGCGAAGCCGTCCTCGAACGCGTCGGGGTCGAGCCGAGCGGCGACGCGTTCAACGCCATCATTTTCGACCCGCACACCAACCGCCCCTTCAACCCGATGGTCAATGCCGGCGCCATCACCGTCGCTGGGATCATTCATGACGCTGTCGGCGCGGGCGCCTTCGACTTCATCCTCGACCGGCTTTCGGAGGCCGCCGGCCGCCGCCTGACGATGGATGAAGCCGTCTATCGCTCCGAGGCGGACACGGGGCATCGTAACCGCGCCATTGGCCATCTGCTGCGCAATGTCGGCGCCCTGCAAGGCAAGGTTGACGAGGTCGTCGATCTCTACTTCCGCCAATGTTCGATTCTGGTGACCGCGACGGACCTCGCCCAGATGGGGGCGACGCTGGCGCATGTCGGCGAAAACCCGGTCACCGGCCGGCAAGTGTTCGACCTGATGGCGGTGCGCAACACGCTGGCCGTGATGTTCACCTGCGGCATGTACGATTATTCCGGCAATTGGGCCTATGACGTTGGCGTGCCGGCAAAGAGCGGCGTCGGCGGCGGCATTGTCGGCGTCGTCAACCGCCAGCTCGGCATCGGCAGCTTCTCGCCACGCCTGGACGCCAAGGGCAATTCGGTGCGCGGCATCGCCGCCTTCAAGGAGATCGGCGACGAGCTCGGCCTTCACCTCTTCGATTGCTCGAATGTCGGCTCTGCCTTCGTCCGGCCATTTCTTAAGTAGCGCGGAAACGGCCAGGTGACGTCCGGCCGCGATCGGCCTATTCCGGCACGAAATTCATCGCCACGCCATTGATGCAATAGCGCAGATGCGTCGGCGGCGGCCCGTCCGGGAAGACATGGCCCAGATGGCTGCCGCAGCGGCTGCAATGCACTTCGGTGCGTGTCATTCCATAGCTGCGATCCTCGGAGGTTTCGATCGCACCCGGCTCCGGATCGTTGAAGCTCGGCCAACCGGTGCCACTCTCGAACTTGGTCTTCGAGCGGAACAAGGTCTGGCCGCAACCGGCGCATGTGAAGCTGCCAGCACGCTTCTCGAAATTCAGGGCGCAGGAACCCGGCCGCTCGGTGCCGTGCCCGCGCATCACCTGGTATTGCTCCGGGGTGAGCAGCTTGCGCCATTCGGCATCGGTATGGGTGACGGGATATTGCTTGGCGTCCATGGCTCTCACTCCCTTACGCTTGCGACGGATATTACGCCGGTCACGTCGATTTTGTTACAGCCTCGCGCGCCTCAATCCGCGAGGATGACGAGCAGATCCTTGGCATCGACCGAATTGCCGGCCGAAACGAGAATCTCCTGAACATTCCCGTCCTTCGGCGCATGGAGCGCGGTTTCCATCTTCATCGCCTCGATGGTCAACAGCACGTCGCCCGCCTTCACCGCTTGGTGCGGCTTGACCGAGAGCGTCGAGACGAGGCCCGGCATGGGCGCTGCGATATGGTTGTCGTTGCCCTCCTCCGCCTTGCGGCGCGAGGGGCGCGTCGCGACAGCCGTGCGGTTGGGCACTTTGATGAAGCGCGGCTGGCCGTTGAGCTCGAAGAAGACCTGAACCTGGCCGTCCTCGTCCGTCTCGCCAATGGTCGTGAGCCGGACGACCAGACTCTTGCCGGGCTCGATCTCGATCGAGCGCTCCTCGTCGAGGCTCATGCCGTAAAAGAACACCGGCGTCGGCAGCACCGACACCGGGCCATATTTGCGCTGCGCGGCGACGAATTCGGCGAAGACCTTGGGATACATGAGATGGGCGGCGAATTCGGCATCGCTGATCTGCCGCCCGCAGGCCTTCTCGGCCTTGGCCCGTTCGGCTTCGAGATCGATCTCCTTCAAGAGCGCGCCCGGCCGCACATGGATCGGCGGCTCGCCCTTCAGCACCTTCTTCTGCAATTCGGCCGGCCAGCCGCCCGGTGGTTGCCCGAGATCGCCATGCAGCATTTCGACCACCGACGCGGGGAAGGCGATTTCGC
>JARLIV010000270.1 GCA_031291555.1 Methylovirgula sp.
CGAAGGCGATGCGGCGAGCCAATGGTCGAAGGCGTCGCGCAAAGTCGTATCGACGATGCGGGTCGCCTCCGCCGTCATCAGCCGGCCCTTGTTCTGACCCTGGAACTCCGGCTCGCGCAAAAAGACCGAGATGAGCGCGGCGCAGGAGGCCATTACATCCTCGCCCGTCAACACCGCGGCGCGCTTGGCCTGGCCGATGCGCTCGGCATGGTCCTTCAGGCCGCGCAGAAGCGCGCTGCGCAGGCCTGCCTCATGCGTGCCGCCATCAGGCGTCGGGATCGTGTTGCAATAGGAATGAACGAACCCATCATCTTCGGTGAGCCAGGTGACCGCCCATTCGAGCGAGCCGTGGCCGCCGGGCTTTTCGACCTTGCCGGTAAAGGCCTGGTCGACGACGGTCTCTTTGTCCTTGATATCCTGCGCGAGATAATCCTTGAGCCCGCCGGGAAAGTGGAACACCGCCTCGGCTGGGATCTCGCTCGTGGCATCGAGCAATTGCGGTGCGCAATGCCAGCGGATTTCGACGCCGCCGAAGAGATAGGCTTTCGCCCGCGCCATGCGGAAAAGCCGCGCCGGCTTGAACTTGGCGCCCTTGCCGAAAATCTGCTCGTCGGGCTTGAAGCGCACTTTCGTGCCGCGCCGGTTGGCGATCTTGCCGAGCTGTTCGAGCTTGCTCTTGGGCGCGCCGCGCTCGAAGACCTGACGATAGAGCATCTGGCCGCGCGCGACCTCGACCTCCAGCCGCTCGGACAGAGCGTTGACGACCGAGACGCCGACGCCGTGCAGACCGCCCGAGGTCTGGTAGGCGCCGGAATCGAACTTACCGCCCGCATGCAGCGTCGTCATGATGACTTCGAGCGCCGATTTCTTCGGGAATTTCGGATGCGGGTCGACGGGAATGCCGCGGCCATTGTCGGAGACGCTGAGAGTGCCGTCGGCCTCGACCGTCACGTCGATGAAGGTCGCATGGCCCGCGACCGCCTCGTCCATCGAATTGTCCAGCACTTCAGCGAAGAGGTGGTGGAGCGCCGCCTCGTCCGTGCCGCCGATATACATGCCCGGCCGGCGGCGGACGGGCTCCAGCCCCTCCAGAACCTCGATCGAGGCGGCGGTGTAGCCGGCCTCGCTGGGCGTGCCCGCGCGGGTCGCCGCAGGTTTCGCCGGGGTTTGCTTGCGGGGCGCCGCGCCGAACAAGTCGCCGTTATGGGCCATCAGGGTCTCGTGCTTCCGTTCAATGATTCGCCCGCGAGTTTACCGCAAAGGCGGGCAGGGCGGGTCTTTTACCCACCCAGGCAAAGGCCAAGTTTGGGGCATTCTTGAGGAGATCGGCGCTCGAGGAGACACGCAACGATTTATGCTGCAAAATCAGCATGTTCCCGCGCCCAAACCTTGAAGTCGCGGCGAATTTCCTTCGCCCGGGCGCGGTCCTCGGCAAAATCCGCCAATTCCGAAAGATGGTGATAGCCGGACAGAATGTCGATGCGGCGCCGCTCGAGCGCGCGGCCGGTCAGTTCTTCATAGGCGCGGACGATCCGCCCCGTGAGGTCGGGTGAGATCAGGTCCGAGTAGATGAACTCCTGATGCAGCGCGCCGAAGCCGGAATCGGCGAAATCATAGATGCCTCTTAGACGCGCCTTCTTGCGATCGAAGGCCATGTTCCAGCCGTGGCCGTCGAAGAAGCCGAAGACGGCGCCATAAGGGTCCGGAGGCAGATTTTCATAGGCCTCGATGAGGTTCCGCGCGAGGCGGGCTCGCTTGTGCGGGACGAGCGGCAGGGCGCGCGCCCGGACCGTCTCGGGCTCATGCCAGGGCGCAATCGGCACGGCGCCCGCCAGCTTCATCCGTGCAGGCTCAAGCGCGTGCAGCTCGGCGTAAAAGCGGGCGAGATTTTCGCCAAGGCGCTCACGCGCGGCCTCCGGCAGCTTGGCGTAATCCTCCGCTTCGATCTGCCGACCCTTCAGCTTCAAATGGCTCGAAAACAGCGGCGGGCCCTCGTGAAGCTGCAAATCCGGCACGGCGAGCGAAAGGGCGGGGCGCGCCACCGCAAGAATGGCGGCCTCGCGCCGCAGCGCCTGGCGCGCGGCCTTGCTGCGCGGAAACTTGAAGATGAGCTTGCCGTCGACATCCACGGCGGCCGAATCCCAGCCATCCGTGACGAGCTTGAATGTGCCCGTCACGAGCTGCGGAAAGGCGCGCAGGATCGCGGCGCGATATTTTTCGAGTTTCGCTTTCGCCATGCCCGTCGATTGGAAGAAGGCCGCGGCAGGTTATGGCGGCAACAGCGCACGGGCAAATGGCTTTGCCCCTGTTCACCCTCTTTCAATTGTAAGTTTGCTGAATGGTCGCGATTTGCGCAAAAATGGCGGCATCGTACCGCCGGAGCCGAGCCGCGGCGAAAGGAGATAGCCCAATGGCCAACGTTGCCACAGCGCAATCCGCGACGCCGCGCGACATCCGCAAGATCGTCGCCGATCTCGGCTATCCGACGGACTGGAACTGGGCCTGGGAGAATTACAAGCCGACGATCATCGCGATCGCGCGCGAATACGGGTTAAAGCGCCATCTCGAAATTGGCGGAGGGCGCGATCCGCTGTTCGCGCCAGACGAGGTCAGGGCGCTCGGCTTCGAGGTGACGCTCAACGACATATCCGCAAAGGAGCTTTCGCTCGCGCCGTCCGGTTACGCCAAAGTCCAATGCGACATCGCTGCCGCCGATGCGCCCGAGATTCTCGGCAAGGAGCATTACGATCTCGCCTATTGCCGCATGGTGATGGAGCACGTGCCGGATGTCGCCAGGATGTGGCGCAACATCCATGCGGTGCTGGCACCGGGCGGCATGGCGCTCAGCTTTTTCCCGACGCTTTACGCACCGCCCTATGTACTCAACCGCCTCATTCCGGAAAGTGTGTCGCGTCCCTTGCTCGAATTCGTCTTCCCCGACCGCAAGCCGGACGGCGACAATCCCAAATTTCCCGCTCATTATGATTATTGCTTCAGCGACGAGAGCCGCATCGTGCCGATGCTGCGCGATGCCGGTTTCTCGGAAATCACCGTGCTGCCGTTCTGGGGCTACAGCTATTTCTGGAAGTTTCCGATCCTGAGGCAGATCGATGCCGGCTTCACGCGGCTCGCGCAGGATCGCGGCTGGCGCTCCGTCTCAAGCTTCGCCTATGTGATCGTGAGAAAATAGCGCGGCGGCACAATCATGGGGCGGCGCAAAAAAGGCGCTTCTTGCGAAGCGCCTTTTGTTTCTGACTGCGTCAATGGCTCGGTGCGTGCCAGCTTACAGCGAATAGTACATTTCGAATTCGATCGGATGCGGCGTCATCTCGAAGCGCTGCACCTCGGCCATCTTCAACTCGATATAGGAATCGATGAAATCGTCGTCGAAGACGCCGCCGGCCTTGAGGAAGGCGCGGTCCTTGTCGAGGTTCTGCAGAGCTTCGCGCAGGCTGCCGCAGACTGTCGGGATTTTCTTCAATTCCCTCGGCGGCAGATCGTAGAGATCCTTGTCCATCGCCGCGCCCGGATCGATCTTGTTGGCGATGCCGTCGAGCCCGGCCATCAGCAGCGCTGAGAAGGCGAGATAGGGGTTCGCCGTCGGGTCGGGGAAGCGCACTTCGACGCGCTTGGCCTTCGGGTTCGACGTGTAGGGAATGCGGCACGAGGCCGAGCGGTTGCGCGCCGAATAGGCGAGCAGAACCGGCGCCTCGAAGCCCGGCACCAGACGCTTGTAGGAATTCGTCGACGGATTGGTGAAGGCGTTCAAGGTCCGCGCATGGCGGATGATGCCGCCGATGTAATAGAGGCAATCCTCCGACAGGTCGGAATATTTGTTGCCCGCGAACAGCGGCTTGCCGCCCTTCCAGATCGACTGATGCACATGCATGCCCGAGCCGTTGTCGCCATAGACGGGCTTGGGCATGAAGGTCGCGGTCTTGCCGTAGCTCTGCGCGACCTGGTGGATACAGTATTTATAGACCTGCAGATGGTCGGCCATCTGCGTCAGCGGGCCGAACTTGAGGCCCAGCTCATGCTGCGCCGAAGCGACTTCGTGGTGATGCTTCTCGACCTTGGCGCCCATTGACGCCATGGCCGCCAGCATCTCGCTGCGCATGTCCTGCGCTGAATCCTGCGGCGGCACCGGAAAATAGCCGCCCTTGGTGCGGATACGATGGCCGAGGTTGCCGCCCTCGTAGGGCGTGTCCGAATTCGTGGGGAACTCGATCGAGTCGAGCTCGAAGCCGGTCTTGTAGGGATCGGCTGAGTATCGCACGTCGTCGAAAACGAAAAATTCCGCCTCCGGCCCGAAATAGACCGTGTCGCCGACGCCGCTCGAGCCGAGATAGGCTTCCGCCTTCTTGGCGATGCCGCGTGGATCGCGGTTATAGGGCTGGCCCGTCGTCGGTTCCAGAACGTCGCAGACGATCGACAGGGTCGGCGCCGCGAAGAAGGGATCGATCGCCGCCGACTTCGCGTCCGGCAACTGGTTCATGTGCGCCTCGTTGATCGCCTTCCAGCCGGCAATCGAGGAACCGTCGAACATCTGGCCTTCCGTAAAGGTCTCAGGCCCAATCAGAGAAATATCAAACGTCACATGCTGCCACTTGCCGCGCGGATCCGTGAAACGGAAATCCACGTATTTGATGTCTCTGTCCTTGATCAACTTCAGCACGTCATTGGCTGTCGTCATGTCACGCCCTCATAAGATGCGCAG
>JARLIV010000007.1 GCA_031291555.1 Methylovirgula sp.
CCGAGCGCGAACGTGTCCGCCGCCGGCCAGGCACAGCAGGGTCCGCGTCAAAGTGACTCGCTCGTCCGCGGCGCGAACGACCGCCGCCGGCCTTCCGCGACCGCCGCGCGTCCGACGACGCGGCCCTTCAGCGGCAAATGCGTGCTGCCGAACGGCGCCGAACTGACCTGTGTGACGCAGCGTGTCGCGCCGGAGCGCATCGTGCTCATCTATACCGAGCCCGGCCGGGAAAAGGTCATCATACCGCTGAATATGAGGGTCGGCATCGATCTCGAATATTTCGGCCCGGTCCAGGGTGTCGTCCGTGACCAAAGCGAGAGCGGCTTCTCGATCGCACCGGACATCATCTATCACGAGATGATCCTCACCAAGCTTGCCGAGCTTCACGCGCCGGGGCTGGATTTCGAAAACGAGCGCAACAATCTCGAGCGGCTGACGGCACGGATCACGCTGCGCCACCCGGCGTGCGTCTATCGGCTCGTCGATTCCGACACCACCCTCTACCGGGCGAAGATCGCTCTACTGTCGCACAAGGTTGCGACGCTGCGGACCGCGCAAATTCAGCGCGCCGGAACGCGGATCCTGCTCGGCTGGCGGGACGCCAAGTCCGGCGTGGTTCTGCGTAGCTTTGAGAGCGGCTTTACCGTCGAGTTCGACCAGATGCTCGAAAGTCTGGACGAGAACCTCAGGTTCGACTGACCCCACTTCGCCACAAAGCCGTGGCACGGCCAGCCGATGTCCGCGTCCGCCTCTCGCCCGTTTCCGCTCGCCGTCCGTCTGGCGCTGCGCGACTTTCGCGGCGGCCTCTCCGGCTTTTTCATATTGATCGCCTGTTTGACGCTCGGGCTGATGGCGATCGTCGGCGTCGGCTCGATCACGCGCTCGCTCGCGCAAGGCCTGGTCGAAAAAGGCCGCACCATTCTCGGCGGCGATATTTCCTTCGATCTCATTCAGCGCGAAGCGACGCCCGGGGAACTCCGCGTGCTTGCGTCCCACGGCCGTCTCAGCCGCATCGCGCTGATGCGCGCGATGGCCCGCAGCACCGACGGCGAAGCGGCGCTCATCGAAGTCAAAGCCGTCGATGCGACCTATCCCGTCGCGGGGCAGGTGGGGCTGAGCCCACCGCAAGATCTTGCCAGCCTGCTGGTCTTCCGCGACGGCGCCTACGGCGTCGCGGCGGATTCGACCCTCGCGGCGCGGCTTGATCTCAAGCCCGGCGCGCGCTTCACGGCCGGCGCGGCGACTTTCGCCCTGCGCGCCATCCTGACGAGCGAGCCGGACAAGCTCGCCGCCGGCGTCGGCTTCGGCCCGCGCGTCATCATGTCCGATACCGCGCTGCGGGCGACGAAACTGTTGCAGCCGGGCGCGCTGGTGCGCTGGCTATACCGGCTCTCGCTGCGACCCGGCGAAACGCCGGAGATGGCCCGCGCGGTGATTCGCAAGGCGCTGCCGTCCGCCGGCTTCGACATCAGGACATGGAAAAACGTCTCGCCGGAATTTTCGCAAGACTTGAACCGCTTCAGCCAGTTCCTGATCCTCGTCGGGCTCAGCGCACTGCTCATCGGCGGCGTCGGCGTCGCCAATGCGGCGACGAGCTTCGTCGAGCGCAAGACCGAAACCATCGCGGCCTTGAAGGCGCTCGGCGCCTCGGGCTTCTTCGTTTTCTCCGTCATGCTGATCGAGGTTCTGGGCGTGGCGGCGATTGGCATGGCCGTGGGCATCGCGCTCGGCGTCGCGCTGCCCTTCGTGCTCAATGCCGTCTTTGGCGCCCTTCTACCGTTTCCCTTTGTGCCGGGCGTATTCCCCGGCGAGATCGGCGCCGGCCTCCTTTACGGTACGCTGACAGTGCTGACCTTCGCCCTGCTGCCGCTCGGCCGCGTGCATGATGTGCCGGTCTCGGCGCTGTTCCGCGACGAGATCGCCCCTGAAAGACCGCCGCTGAAGCCGCTCTATCTCATCTTGTTTGCGCTCGCCGCCGGGGCGCTCGCGCTCTCGGTGCTCGCTTTCGCGCCGGACCGCAAGCTCGCGCTCATCTTCATCGTCGCGGCGCTCGGCGCCTTCGCGCTGCTGCGCGGCGCCGCGCTGCTCATCATGCGGGTGGCGAAAAAGATCCGCGTGCGAGACGTCGAGCTGCGGCTCGCAATCGCCAATCTGCACCGGCCCGGCGCGCTGACGCCCGCCATCGTCCTCTCCCTGGGGCTCGGGCTCACTCTGGTCGTGGCGCTGGTGCTCATCGATGGCAATCTGCATGCGCTCTTCGATCGCGGGCGTACCGGCGCGGTGCCGGACTTCTTCTTCCTCGGCGTCGAGAAAGCGCAGACGGCGGCGTTCCGCGATTTCGTGCTGTCCGACGCGCCGGGGGGTAAGCTTGAACTCGTGCCGATGCTGCGCGGGCGGATCGTGCGTCTCAAGGGCCAGCCTGCCGAGAGTGTGAAGGCCAGTGCCGATGTCGCCTGGGCGCTGCAAGGCGATCGCGGTATCACCATCGCCGAGACATTGCCGGCGGGCTCGAAGCTCGTCGCGGGGAGCTGGTGGCCGCAGGGTTACGCCGGGGCGCCGAAAGTTTCGATGGCGGCGGATGTCGCAGCCGGTCTCGGCCTCGGCCTCGGCGACAGCATTACCGTCAATGTGCTCGGCCGCGAGATCGAGGCGCGCATCGCCAGCCTGCGGAAAGTCGATTGGACCAATCTCGGCATCAATTTCGTTCTCGTCTTTCCGCCTGCGACCTTCGCCGGTGCGCCCTATTCCAATCTCGCGACGCTGACCTTCACCGCGCCACCGCCGGAAACGATGGAGCGGAGGCTGGTGCGCGATCTGGCGAAGGCCTATCCCGATGTCGTGAGTCTGCGGGTCAAGGATGCGCTCGAGGCGGTGCGACAGGTCGTTGATGAACTGGCGGCCGCCGTGCGCGGTGCGGCGGCGGTCGCGCTGCTCGCCGCGACTTTGGTTCTGGCCGGGGCGCTCGCGGCGGGGCAGCGGGCGCGGCTTTACGATGTCGTGGTGCTGAAAGTGCTCGGCGCGACCCGGCGCCGGCTGATTGTCTCACTTATCTGCGAATTCGGCCTTATCGGCGCGGCAGCGGCGCTTTTCGGCGTCGTTGCGGGAAGCGCCGCTGCGCTCGCCGTCGTCGGGCTCGTCATGAAGCTCGATTTCGTCTGGCTCTGGCCGCAGGCGCTCTTCGCGGCGGCCGTCGCGCTCATCGCCGCGGTCGCGCTCGGACTCTTTGGAACATGGCGGATTCTGGGTCGTAAACCCGCCCAAACCTTACGAAATTTATAGGATCCCGCACGTCCTGAAGCCTGGCGGCGGCCTTGTACGGCCTTGGCCGCTGGGCCATATTATCGGTGATGTTCCCGCCGGGCGAAAGACCGGCGGCCGGAGGTGATCAAGCCTCCTAACCCACGAGGAAACAATGTCCGACTTCGACCGCAACACCGCCCGCTGGGGTCAAGCTGTACCCCAAGCCGGCCGTGCCCAGATCGACCAGGGCCTTCGCTCCTATATGCTTGGCGTCTACAACAACATGGTGATCGGCCTCGCCATCACCGGCCTCATCGCCTATGGCGCCAATATGCTGGCGGTGACGCACGATCCGGCGCAGGCGGTCGCGCACTTTGGTCATATCTATCTCACGGCCTTCGGCCAGGCGCTCTATTTCAGCCCGCTGAAGTGGCTTGTGGTGTTCGCGCCCCTGGCGCTCGTCTTTTTCTTCTCGTTCCAGATCAACCGCATCTCCGCCTCGACGGCGCGCGCGCTGTTCTTGGTCTTCTCGGCGGCCATGGGGCTGTCGCTCTCGACCTTGGTGCTGGTCTATACCGGCAATTCGATCGCCCGCGCCTTCTTCATCACCGCCGCGTCCTTCGGCGCGCTGAGCCTTTACGGCTATACGACGCCGCGCTCGCTCTCCGCGATGGGCTCGTTCATGATGATGGGTCTCTTCGGTCTCATCATCGCGAGCGTCGTCAACATCTTCCTGCACAGCACGGGCCTGCAGTTCGCGCTGAGCATCCTGACGGTGATCATCTTCGCGGGCCTCACCGCCTGGGACACGCAGTCGATCAAGGAGATGTATTACGCCTCCGACGATCACGAGACAGCGGAAAAGAAGTCGGTCAACGGCGCTCTGCGTCTCTATCTCGACTTCATCAACATCTTCGTGGCGTTGCTGCAGCTCACCGGCTCGCGCAACAACTGATCCAGATTGTTCCAGCAACGGAAAGCGAAGCCCCGCTCCGGCGGGGCTTTTGCTATCCCGAGACGAGGCTCAGCCTCTTCTCCAGCACGTTGATGACGCGCTTGAGATCGTGCCCGCGCTTCAGGATCAGCCCGGTCGCGGCGATGACGCTGTAGAGGCCCTGCTTGCGCGCCGCCTTGGGGTTTTTCTCAATTCGATAGAGCGGGAATTCCGCCGCCCGCCGATAGATCGAAAACACCGCCGTCTGGCTGGTGAAGGCGATGGCGTAATCGCGCCATTCGCCGGCGGCGACCTTGCGGCCGTAAAGGTCGAGAATGTCGCGCAATTCTTGGCGATCGAAGGAGACTTGCGGGCCCTGGGCGACTTGCGCCGGCCCGGCGGGGGCGGAGCGGGGTGGGGTGCTGGCGGTATGACTTTGGGCGAGCGGCACGACACGTGCCGCCAAGAAATTTTCGTCCGCCGACTCCATGCTCATACAAGCCCTCCACCCCCATGATTGCGGAAAGCGCGGGGGCCGGCAAGCCTTTCGGCGGTCACGGCGGCACCGGGCGCCAGCGCTCAACTTTTCTTGCAGCGGCTTAAGATTACGATCCGGCTTATCTTATAATCATTTGAAATATAAAGGAATTGACCATAAAATTCGCCGTTGTGGACGACCCGGGCGAATCACAGTTTCGCCCTTTTGCAGCCCAGCACCCGCCGATTTGGGCGGCAATACTCGCACCTTGTCGCCAAGGGTTCGGACGCGGTTCTGGCGGACTCGTCAGCCCCCCAGCCCCCCGCTGGATCGCGGTTGGACCCGCTCAAATGAGATGCGGCGACATCCTAGGGCCGGCCTGAAGCCTCCTTGCTTCAGCCGGCTCTTTTTTATCGGTTTCGCCCAGCCCGCGCTTCGCCTTGAATTCGCATCTTCGAAAAGCGATATGTGGCGCGCAAAATTCATTTGAAGGTGTTCCCCTATGGAAGCGGCCGCAAGCCAATCGCATGCGTTTCAGGCCGATGTTTCGCGGCTCCTCGATCTCATGGTCCACTCGGTATATTCCGAGCGCGACATTTTCCTGCGCGAACTTGTCTCGAACGGCGCCGACGCCTGCGAAAAGCTGCGTTATGAGGCGCTCGCCAATCCGGCCCTCGTCGGCGACGACAGCAATTTTCTCATCACCGTCACCCTCGACAAGGACGCGAAGACGCTGACCGTGGCCGACAACGGCGTCGGCATGTCGCAAGAGGATTTGACGCAGGCGCTCGGCACCATCGCGCGCTCCGGCACGCGCGCCTTCCTCGATCGGCTGAACGCCGAGGCGAAGGAAGATGCGGCGTCGGGCAAGGATCTGATCGGCCAGTTCGGCATCGGCTTCTATTCGGCCTTCATGGTCGCCGACCGCATCGATGTCGAGACGCGCAGGGCGGGATCGGACGAAGCCTTTCTCTGGAGTTCGGACGGCAAGGGGACGTTCTCCATCGCGCCGCTGGCGCTCGACAAGGCGCCGGCACGGGGCACGCGCGTCATTCTGCATCTCAAGGCGGAGGCCAGCGAATATCTCGAGCCGTTCAAGGCCGAGCATATCCTGCGCGAACATTCGAGCGCCATCACGGTGCCGATCGCCCTTGTGGAAGCGCCGGGCCAGGAGGCACGCAGGCTGACCGAAGGCTCTGCGCTTTGGACCAAGCCGAAGAGCGAGGTTACCGCGCCGGAATATGCCGAATTCTACCGCGATCTTTCCGGCCAGTTCGACGAGCCGGCGCTGACGCTGCATTGGCGCGCGGAGGGGCGGCACGAATATAGCGTGCTCGCCTTCG
>JARLIV010000271.1 GCA_031291555.1 Methylovirgula sp.
GCCCGCGCCTATGTCGAAGCGGGCGGTTTCCTGCCCCGCGACTGGCGGCGTATCGCACGGCTCGCCGATATCTTTTCCTTCGCGGATATTTTGAGCCGGCCTCACACTGACGACGTCGTCGTCGTCGATGCGCGCCGCATCGTCGCTAGACTTCTTGAGAATCCCGCACCCTAGATCGCGATGCGTTGAGTTCGAATCAACCTCAACGCATGTGACGTGATCGATTTTAATAAGCTAGAGCGGGATTTACGCGAAAAACCGCTACACACTTTTTCGCATCCCGCTCTAGGCCGAACCGGGCTGCGGTCCGAGGATGGCGAAGGCTTCGACAGGGCGGTTGAAGCCCTTCAGCGCGAGCGGCGGCAGGCGCTCGGCTTTGAAAAACGGCTCCGCGACGATGAAGGCGTTGCGGTCGATGAGGATTTGGCCGGACTTTGCTTCGTCGCACAAACGCGACGCGAGATTGGTGACGCTGCCGATAGCGGCATAATCGAAACGGCGGTCAAAGCCGATTTTGCCTAATGTCGCCGTGCCGCGCGCGATGCCGATACCGAAGCCGAGATCGTGGCCGCGCTCACGCCAGGCTTGCGACAGGGTCTCGAGCCCCGAGCGCATATCGATCGCGAGCCTTACCGCGCGCTCGGTATGGTCGGCACAGGGGATGGGATCGTTAAACAGCGTCAACAGACCGTCGCCCGCGAAACGCTCCAGCGTCCCCTCGTAGCGATGGATGAGATCGCCGAGCGCGGCGTGGAATTCGCTCAGCACTTTCATCACCTGCTCGGGCTCGGCCGCCTCGGTGAAGGCGGTGAAACCGCGCAGGTCGCAGAAAAGCACCGTGACTTCCGCGCTATGGCTTGCAAGCAGCGCATCCGTATCGCCGGAGAGCGCGATCACATCCACGACCTGTGGAGCCAGAAAGCGCTTGAGCCGGCTGATGCGTTCGATCTGCGTGACCTGCTCCGCGACACGCGCTTCGAGCACGCGGTTCCATTCGGCGAGTTCTTCGGCCTGCGTCGTGAGCTGCCTTGCCTGGTCCTGCACCTTGTCGTGCAGCACCTTGATCCGCAGCATCGAGCGCACCCGTGCGACGAGCGCCGATTGATCGAGCGGCTTGGTCAGGTAATCGTCTGCCCCCGCTTCGAGCCCGGCGACGACATCGCTGCGGTCGGCCTTGGCGGTGAGAAGCAGGATCGGAATGAAGCCGAGGCTCGGATCGGCCTTCAGCTCTTTCAGCACTGAAATGCCGTCGAGCTTCGGCATCATGATATCGAGAAGGATGAGATCGGGCTTGCGGTCGCGCGCCAGCGCCAGCGCCGCGAGGCCGTCGGTGGCGGTGATCACCTCATAGCCGCTGGCCTCAAGCCGCATGGAGACGATTTCGAGATTCTCGAAAACGTCGTCGACGGCGAGAATGCAGGGCGGTTCACGCAAACGAGCAGCCTTTCAAATGCCGGCCGGGCCGGGTTAGGGCAAGAACTCTCGAATCTTGGCAAGCAGCGCGCGCGGGCTGAAGGGCTTGGCCACGTAGCCGCTGCAGCCGACGGCGAGCGCCTTCTTCTCGTCTTGCGACAAAGCATAAGATGTCACGGCGATGACCGGGATATGGCGCAGGGCAGGGTTGGCCTTGATCCGCCGCGTCGCCTCATAGCCATCGACGACCGGAAGCTGAATGTCCATCAGAACGAGATCGGGATGAAACTCCGCGGCCATGCGCACCCCCTCTTCGCCATCGCCGGCCTCGATCAGGTCGAAGCCGGCATCGCTCAGCACGTCGCGCAAAATCTGCCGGTTATCCTCCGTATCCTCGACGACGAGGATGCGCTTCGTCATGCCGCCTCCATCTGCCGGTCGACGCGTACCGGAATTTGTACGCGGAATGTTGAGCCTTCGCCCAAGGCCGAGGTCAGGCTGATCGTGCCGCCGTGCATTTCGACGAAGCGCCTGCTGATCGAAAGCCCGAGGCCGGTGCCGCCCTTCTGCTTCGTGATGGTGCTATCGACTTGGTGGAAAGCCTCGAAAATCCGCGCCTGATCCTCCGGCGCGATTCCAGGTCCGGTGTCCTCGACAGCCAGTTTGAAATCGTCGCCCGAGGCCTTAGCGCGGATCATGACGCCGCCCTTGTCGGTGAATTTGATGGCATTGCTGACAATGTTCAAGAGCACTTGCGTCAGCCGCCGCTCGTCGCCGTGGCCGGCTGGCAGGTCAGGCGCAATATCGGTGGATATGCGCAGGCCCTTGGTCTGTGCCAGCGAACCCGTGGCATTGACAACCGTCTCGATGACGGCGCGCAGCGAATAATCGCTGAGAGACAGCGTAAGTTCGCCCGCCTCGATCTTGGAAATATCGAGCACGTCGTTGATGAGGCTGAGAAGATGCGCGCCATTGGTCTGGATGCGCGCGAGCACTTGCTTGGCGCGCTCCGGGACATCGCCATAAATGCCGTCCTGCATGAGCTCGGTATAGCCGAGTACGGCGTTGAGCGGCGTGCGCAATTCGTGGCTCATGTTGGCGAAGAAGAGCGACTTGTGCTCGTTGGCGATGGCGAGTTGCTTGTTCTTCTCCTGCACTTGCTCGAAGAGCTTGGCGTTGCTCATGGCGAGCACGGATTGGTTCGCCAGCGTCTTGATCAGCGCGACGGTATTTTCCGGGAAATAGCCCGATTCCCGGCGCTCGACGACGAGGACGCCGAGGAGTTCGGCCGAGCCGATCAAGGGCGCGATCAGCGCCGATTGGAAGCCGGCGGCCAAAGTTGCGCCGCGCAGCGGAAAGTCACGCGCCGCCGCAATATGCGGAATCTGGATTGGAACCTTGCGCTCCGCGACCTCGCTCAGGAGCCCGTGCGAGCGCCGGATCCTCACCTCGCGGATCGCGGCGACGAAATCCGGGTCGAGGCCATAGGCCTCGGCGAGATTGAAGGCGCGCCGTTCTGGATCGAAGCTATAGATCGCGCCGCCATGCGCGCCGGTCACTTCGACGGAGCGCACGACGATCGTCGCCAAGACCTCGTTGAGATTGAGGGAAGCCGCAAGCGCGAGGCCGACTTCCTCCAGCGCGCGGAGCTCGCTGACGGAGCGTTCGAGATCGCGCGTGCGCTCCTCGACCTTCTGCTCCAGCTTGGCATAGGAATCCTGGAGCTGCGAGGCCATGAGGTTGAAGTCGTCGGCGAGGTCTTCGATCTCGTCGCCGGTCCGCACCTCGATCTTATGGCTGAAATTGCCCTCCGCGAGATGCGCGGCGCCATCACGCACCGCCTGGATCGGCACCGTCATCCAGCGCGCCAGAATGAGCCCAGCGCCGATGCAGAGCACGAGCGCGGCCAGCAGAATGATGAACAGCCGGCCGAGCAAGTCGGTGACCGGCGCATAAGCGTCGGCGAGGGGCTGCTCGACGAACAGCCACCATTGCATCGAGGGGATCGGCGCCGAGGCGGCGAGAACGGACTGCCCGTCGAGGCTCCGGCCGACGGAGACCGCGCCCTCGGGAGTCCTGGCCAGCGCCGCGACCTGCGGCAGCCGCTGTAAATGCGGCCGATGCACCAGCATCGAGGAATCGGTATGAGCGATGAGATTGCCTTTGGCGTTGACGATATAGGCATACATGCCGGCCCCGGCCTGAATGCCGTTCAATATGTCCGCCAGAAATTTCAGCTCGACCGTGGCGACGGTGACGCCAGCCGGCTTGCCGGCGAGGGCCATGGCGATCTCCGCGGTCGGCCCATGACGGGTGAAGGTCACCGGGCCGAACCATGCCGCCGACGTGTTGGCGTGGAGAAAGGCGGCGGAGTTCGAAAAGTCCTTTTCCGGATCGGGGGTGAGGCCGGCGCGGCCCATCTGCAAGATCTCGCGGCCCTTGGTGTCAAGCTCGGAAATTTGGGCCACAGCCGGCGTGTGCTGGAGGATCAGCGCATAATCGGCGCGGCGCTGCGTGAGCGTCACCGAGCTGGCGCGCGTTGCCCAGTTAATCTGGCGTTCGATCTCGGCCATGAATTGCTCGACACGCTGGGCGGCGTCATCCGCCTTTTCCATCTGCGTGCGCAGCAGCTCGGCCTTGCGGTCGCTGTAGGTGAACCACATCTCGGTGGCGCCGCTGAGGGCCAGGATGGAAATGACCAAAGCGACGAAGGTAATGACATATTTGCCGAACAGGCTTCTTCGGCCAAACCACCCTAAACGAGACGGCAGATTCACTCTTTCACCCGTTCACCCGGACGCGCGAGAGTTCGTGCAAATGCAACTTTGACATAAAGGGCGAGGCGAATGAAGGCCCACGGGCCGCACGGCCGGTTCGCCGGGCAGGCGGGTCGATTTTGTGGTTACCGCACGCGCGACCAAATTTGGCCACCGCAGATCATGCCGCCGATAAGGCAGCCCTCGACCTTAAGGCTGCTGGAGCCTTGCAGCGACATGCGGGCGGAATATTGCTCGCCGTCGACGACATTGATGGCGGTGCCAAACCAGGAATGGCCGTTCGGCTTCATGTCGATGAGAACTTGACGGCCCAGACTGGCCGAACTCTCCTTGGCCCAGGAAACGAAACCGCAGAGGTTGGCGCCGCAGGGCCGTATCGCCACATTGGCCGTTCCATCGGCGATTTTCCATTCGCCAATCGGATCCCGGGTGGGGGATACCATGGCGAGCGCTGCCGCTGTCGCTAGAACTGTCGTCGCCCCCGTCAGCAACCAAGTTCTCATGAGGAACCCCTTCATGTGACCGAGGAGTTAAGGAGCAGATTACGGCGGCTTTGCAATAAAGCCTCCGTAAAGTGTCGTCTTAGCTCCCATGGAACTCCCTCAAAGTGCGCTAACGCACCTCCGGCAGCTCCCCCATTTATCACGTAACCCGCTGATCTTAACGGATTTACGACGATGATCGTCATTAGGAGTGGTGCAACCGAGGTGAGGATTGCGCGACAAGGCGCCGAGATTATGACCTGGGAGGTCGGCGCCCGCTCCTTACTGTGGGAGGCGCGGCCGGAGGTTTGGCCGGAGACGGCGCCTCTCTTGTTTCCGGTCGTCGGTTGGACCCGCAACGGCGAAGTCCGCGTCGAAGGGAAGACCTATCCGCTGGGCTTGCATGGTTTCGCCCGCCAGCGGGAATTCCGTCTCGTCACACGGCAGGCCGACCGGGCGCGCTTCGCACTCGCCAGCGACGCGGCGACA
>JARLIV010000054.1 GCA_031291555.1 Methylovirgula sp.
GTCAAACGCTTCGTCAATCTTTATCGCATCGCCCGGGCGCAAGCGGGACAGAACAAGGGCGCGCTCGCGCTCCTCCTGGCGCTCTATAGCGGGGGAACGGCGGACGAAATCGGCACGTTGCGGCGGGCTTTGTCCTGGCGGGACGACAATGCGCCGCTCGATCTTTCCGGCGGCGGGGCGCGGCTCGCGCAAGCATTGGAAGCTGCGCAAACCGCGGATGGTCTGGTCACCGTCGCGTCCGCGCGCCGCTCTGCGGCGATCGCGCGGACCTTTTCGACGGGCGCCGCGCCTTAAAGCAGCGCCGCAGCCTTGAACAAAGCAGTGTTCAAGACAGGATTTTGGCCGCACTGAGGAGCGCTTTGTAAAGACCCCAAGCGACAGGGATCGCGACGATCAACCAGGGAATGATAGCGGCGCCGTTAAGGCCCCCTTTGCCGATGCCTTGCGCGGAGGTCTGTTCTGCGACCTGTGCGCTTGACGAGGTGCCGCTGTCGCTGACGTTTTTCATCAGCCATTTTGGATCGACGGGACGCACGAGCAGATTGCACAGAAAGCCGAGCGCGAGAATGCCAACCATTATGTACAATACTGCGTCATAGACCTGCGTCTTAGGCACGCCAGCGGCGATCTGCTGGTCACGCACCCGCACGATAACCTCAGAGCCGACGATGCCAGCTGCGGACCAAGCGGTGAGCAAGCGGCCATGTATCGCTCCGACGAACTTGGTTCCGAAAATGTCCGCCAGATACGCAGGTACCGTGGCGAAGCCGCCGCCGTACATCGAAAGGATGATGCAGAGCGCGCCGACGAAGAGCGCCTTGTTGCCCGCATCCGCCAGCGTCGGTGTTGCGCCGTAGAGGATCATGCCAAGGACGAAGAACGTAAAATAAGTCGCCTTGCGGCCGATCTTGTCTGAGAGCGACGCCCAGAAGAATCGGCCGCCGATGTTAAATAGCGATAAAAGGCCGACGAAACCGGCCGCGACTGCCGCGATCGCCGCCGCCTGTTTGGCATCGGGCGTAACACCTTTAGCGAGCCCGATCAGCGAGCCCCCGAAAATCGTCTGCAGCATCGGCGAGGCGATCGACAGAACCGCAATGCCGGCGGTGACGTTGAGGAAAAGTACGCCCCAGATCATCCAAAAGGACAGCGTCTTATGGGCGTCCTTAAGGTCCACGTCGCCCGAGGAGATGAATTTGTGCGTCTTTGCCGGCGACACCCAGCCTTCCGGGACCCAATTCTCCGGCGGAACGCGATAGCTGAAGGCCCCGATCAGCATTATCACGAGGTAGAGAACGCCTAGAACGATAAAAGTCTGCATGACCCCCGGATCGGTGGCCGTCTTGAAGCCCGGCACCTCCCAGCCCGGCACGATTGGGCCGCCGGCCATCAACAGATTGGCGAGCGGCGCACCGATCATAGCGCCACCGCCGAAGCCCATGATCGCCATGCCCGTCGCCATGCCGCGACGGTCGGGGAACCATTTGATCAGTGTGGACACCGGCGAGATGTAGCCGAGGCCAAGGCCGATCCCACCGATCAAGCCAAGGCCAATATACAGCAGCCAGAGCTGGTGGATGTGCACGGCGACCGCGCTGATTAGGAACCCGCCGCCCCAACACAGTGCCGCAACGGCGGCGGCTTTGCGCGGGCCGACCCGTTCGAGCCAGCCACCGAACAGCGCCGCCGAAAGTCCGAGGAAAACGATGCCGAGCTCGAAGGTGATGACAGTCTGCGAATCTGGCCAGTTGCAGGTCGTCGTCGTCAGCATCTCGATGAAGCCGATGCTTTTGCATGACGCCGGTGCGTTGGGGATCACTTTTGCCAATGGCTTCCAGAACACGCTGAGGGCGTAAGCCATGCCAATGCAGAGGTGAATTGCGAGCGCCGCAGGCGGTACTAGCCAGCGGTTGAAGCCGGGCCCGGCAACAGTGCGGGAGCGATCGAGAATTCCGCCGGACGTACCTGTGGCGGGGGAAACCAAAGAGCTCATGGGCGTTCCTCATTCCGCAAGTGGCGGTCCGAAGATCGGCCGCCATCTTGGCGCTCTTAGAGCGCATTTTTGACCGGTAATTAAACTGCATAATTGTCCGTATCCGGCAAGGGGTATTTGTTTCTCTCCGTGAATGAATTCCTTTGCATTGCGGAACGTCCGAAGTCGCCTCGCTATCGGGCCGCGACGGAGATGAACGGCGTTCGTGCGCCCCGCGCGGGCGAAAAAATCTTCCTCATGCCGGGTGTCATCTAAATGTCGTATCTTCGCCGTCCCCGAGCGGCCCCGTCTCATGATTGGAAGCCGCGGGTCCTCTGCGAGCCTCAGGGCCAAGGCACGGCGAGCTGCAGAACGAGCGCGGCGACAGCGTCAACATCGTCGATCGATGCCCGCGCGAGATGCGCGGGCACATCGGCGTCCGGCAGGTCGCTCACCAGCGCCTTGATCTGGATGTCGTCCGGATAAAGCAGCGGCTTGCCGTTGGCGGCGCGATGCACTTCGAGCTTCACATGCGCGTCGCGCTTGAATCCCTCGATGAGCACGAGGTCGACCGGTACAAGCTTGCCGAGCAGTTCGACGAGTGGCGGCTCGGGCGTGCCGCGCAATTCGTGCATCAAG
Source organism: Methylovirgula sp. (assembly GCA_031291555.1). Lineage (GTDB taxonomy): Bacteria > Pseudomonadota > Alphaproteobacteria > Rhizobiales > Beijerinckiaceae > Methylovirgula. The sequence continues at coordinate 2,612 of JARLIV010000054.1, forward strand.
GCGAAGCGCTGGTCGGAGGCGACGAGAACCTCCGTCGCGCCGGCCATGCGATGTTCGTAGGAATCCTTGCCCGGCGTGTCGATATCGAAGTTGTGGTGCGCATGTTTGACAGTCGAGACGCTGAAACCTCGCGCGCGCAAAGCCGGGATCAGCTTGACGATCAAGGTCGTCTTGCCCGCGCCGCTCCAGCCGGCAAGGCCGATGACACGCATTTAGGCGTCCCGCGCGACTTCGATCGCCGCCGTGTCGATGGTGAAACTGCCGTCGGCTTCGATCGCGAAATGCCGCACGACGTCCTCGGCCATCTGCGCCTGCAGCGCGCGGATCGTGTCGCTCTGCGCCTGCGGCGTCGCCATGCGCGCGACCCAGGTGGCGAAGTCGAGCCGCAGGCGCCGCGCGGTTACGTTCTTCAGTGCAAAGCCCGCGGCTGCGAGCGTCCCCGTCCATTCGGCGAGCGAATAGTCGCGCACATGTGAAGGATCGCGGATGAGTTCGACGCTTTGCAAATAGGTGTCGAGCAAACCGAGACCGGGCGAAACCACGTCCATAAACAAGGCCCGGCCGCCGGGGCGCAGCACGCGATGCGCCTCGGCGAGCGCCTGCGTGAACCCATGCCAGTGATGCGCGCTGTAGCGGCTCAGGACAACATCGAAATGCGCGTCGGGGAAGGGCAGCGCCTCGGCGCGGCCTTGCTTTGTCGTGATATTGCTAAAGCCGCGCTCGGCCGCCACGCGTGCGACGGCGGCGAGCATATCGGCCGAGAGATCATAGGCGGTGACCTCGGCCACAAGCGGGGCCGCGCAGAAGGAGACATGGCCGCCGCCGCAGCCGAGGTCGAGCACGCGCGCCGCGCTCTGGCCTTGGAGAAGGGCCGCAGCCTGATCGAGATCGGCGCCTTGCGCGTGGACGGAGCTTTCGACATAGGCTTCGGCGCGGGCGCCGAATTGCCGGGTCACAAGTGCCGCGTGTCCGCTGGTCATCGTCCGTTCTCCATGGCTTCAGCCTGAGATGAGCCTATAAATAGGGCATGAGCGAGCCTGTCAAAGAGCTGGACCTGAAAGGGCTGAAATGCCCCTTGCCGGTTTTGCATACGCGCCGCGCCCTGATACGGCTCGGTGCGGGCGAGCGGCTGATCGTTCTCTGCACCGATCCTTTGGCCGCGATCGATATTCCCCATCTCGTCCGTGAATTGGGCGACGCGCTCGAAGAGAGCCACAAGCAGGATGGCGTCATCGTTTTTCGGATTCTGCGACGGGCGCGGTGAGCGGGTGTGCTGCCAGTATTTGCTCGGCCGCGTGAAGATCATCCAAGGTATTGATGTTGAGAAACGGGTCGTAGGGCGTCACGCCCCAATCCGCGAAGGCGCAGACGTGGCGCGCGAAGAAGCTGTTGACGCGGCGCAAATCCTCGACGACGAGCGCCTCGCGTAGATCGACGCGGAGCGCGATCGGCCAAAGCGCGAAGGTCGGGTGCACGATATTGTCGGAGCGGGCGACGGCGATCTCGGCGGCCTTGGCGATCCGCGCCGCATGAAGCCGCACCACGAGATCGGCTGGGAGAAATGGTGTGTCTGTCGCGACGCTGACGGCGAAGGCAAGATCGGGCCGCTGCGCGGCGAAATAATCGAGCCCGGCTAGCACACCCGCCAAAGGTCCCGGGAAGTCAGGCATATTGTCGGGCACGACGGGAACGCCGAAGGGTGCAAACCGCGACGCCGCGCCATTGGCATTGATGATGACCGAAGCGCATTGCGGCATCAGCGCCGCGATCACATGCGCGACGAGCGGCTCGGCGCCGAGCATTTGCAGCGCCTTGTCGGCGCCGCCCATCCGCGTCGCACGGCCGCCCGCCAGAATGATGGCGCCGGTCGGCGGATAGGCTGTGTCCTGCTGCGGGGCCATCGCGCCGACCTATATTTTGGAGCGAGTTCTTGTCGGAAAAGTCATGCAACTTTTCCGGAACACGCTCTAGCATCCGCGCGCCGGCACTAAAAGCGATACCAGACGGCGGCGACAGGACCGAGTTCGCGGCCGGCATTCATTCCCGCCACTGTCTCGAAAAAGCCGCCCTGCACCGACCAGCGGGCCGACATATCATAGACGAAGCTTTCCTGCAGCTTCACCCAGTTATAAGCCGGCGAGTCCGAGGTCGCCTGCGGCGCAATCGTCGCGAAGCTCTGCAACAGCAGGAGAATGTTCCGCCGCGGCCGCGTGCCAAGAGTCACATCGGCGTGCCATTCGTCCGGCATGTCGTCGCCGACGAGACGATAGCCGCCTTGAAGATCGATGAAACTGTCCATGCCGGCGAGCGAAAAGGAATGGCCGACCAGCAGACGGAAATCGCCTGAGACGATCGAATCGGAATCGAAATTGACGAGCGGCTGACGCGAAACGAAGGGGACATGCGCGACCGCCTGAACCGAAATGACAGTGTCGCCGAAATTGGCAAGCCCGGCGCGCAGGCCGATATCGGTCCCGCCTGTCGTGAGGTGCATCGGCGTTGGGCTTGTCGCCTGGGTGTCGTGATCGAAGAAGGGCCTTGCGACGAGCGTGAATTCGTCGCTCAAGCCATATTCGATATAGGAACCGAGCGAAAACTTCTCATAGGCCGGGATCGGGATCAGTTTGCCGCTCGCATCGAAGTAGCGCGTCGAGTCCGAAAATACGGATGCCGTGATGATCTGCCCTTCACCTGGCGGCGCGAGCCAGGCGCTCGCCTGCACTCGGCGGGATGCAGCGAAACTCAACGCGAATATAATTCCTCCCAAGAAACAAACACGCAATACTCGCATGGGAGTCACATGATATTTTCTAGAAGTACCGCTGCGTAAAGGTTGGCATGTACGGCCAAGCTTGCCAAGCGGCAAAAGTGAAACGCTTGGCGATGGCGTTTCAATGCGCGGCATCTGCGTGCGCTGCGCGATGAACGATATTGTTGCGACGAGCGGTTGTGGTGCGCTTGCGAGGCAAGTGCCGGTATGTGAGAGAGCGACGAGAGGAGCATAGGTCTTGGCGGCGAAAATCATGCGCGAAATCTTCTTCGACGGTGCTGGCGGGCCGGAGGTGATCCGCCTGCGCGAAGCGCCGGTTCCCGCGCCGGGGCCGGGCCAGGTTCTAGTCGAGGTGGTCGGGGCCGGCATCAACCGGCCGGATTGCCTTCAGCGCGCGGGCCATTATCCGCCGCCGCCCGGTGAGTCCGAAGTGCCGGGATTGGAGATCGCCGGCCGCGTCGTTGCCGTCGGCGAAGGGGTTTCGGCGCCGCGGGCTGGCGATGAGGTCTGCGCTCTCGTCGGCTCCGGCGGTTATGCCGAATATGCGCTCACGGATGCGCGGCTCTGTCTGCCGGTGCCGCGCGGCCTGAGCCTTGTCGAGGCGGCGGGAATTCCGGAGACCTATTTCACCGTCTTCGACAATGTGTTCACGCGCGGGCGGCTGAAGCCGGGCGAGACCATCCTCATTCACGGTGGCTCGAGCGGCATCGGCTCGACAGCCATTCAGCTCGCCAAGCTGTTCGGCTCACAAGTGATCGTCACAGCCGGTTCGCCGGAAAAATGCGCCTTCTGCCGCACGCTCGGCGCCGACCATGCGATCGATTACAAGACGCAGGATTTCGCCGCCGAAGTGAAGGCCTTGACCGCCAAGCGCGGTGTTGACGTGATCCTCGACATGGTCGGCGGCGACTATATCGTGAAGAACCTTTCTCTGCTCGGGCTGGAAGGCCGGCTGGTGCAAATCGCTTTTCTGCAAGGCAGCATCGTCGAAAACATCAACTTCCTGCCGTTGATGACGAAGCGGCTGACGATCACCGGCTCGACAATGCGCGCCCGCACCGTTGAGCAGAAGGCCGAGGTCGCCCGCGCCTTGCGCGATAAGATCTGGCCCTCGCTCGATCGCGGCAAGGCGCTGCCGGTCATTCACGCGACCTTTCCGCTGGAGGACGCGCGCGCCGCGCATGCGCTGATGGAGTCCTCAAGCCATGTCGGCAAGATTGTCCTAGAGACCGGCAAGTAAAGCGCAAATTAGCGATATTTTTTTTGCCGTGAGCTGCGCGCTGGGGATGCCATTTACCGTGTGGCGGTCGCACGGCACATTCGCGCGAGGTAGCCCGGCGCGATCAAAAGCGCCCCGGGCCCTGTCGCATTAATGCTTGACGCTATAGGAATGCGCGCCGACGCCAGCGAGATGGCCGCCCTGGACGATGAGATATTCGTCGCGGATCGGCTTGCCGGCGAAGAAGCATTCGAGGATTTCGCGCGTGCCCGCGGCATAGCGCGCCTGAGCGGACAGCGTCGTGCCGGAGGTATGGGGCGTCATGCCCTCATGCGGCATGGTGCGCCACGGATGATCCTTCGGCGCCGGCTGCGGATACCAGACATCGCCGGCATAGCCCGCGAGTTGGCCGCTTTCGAGCGCCCGGACGATCGCATCGCGATCGCAGAGCTTGCCGCGCGCGGTGTTCACGAGATAGGTGCCGCGCTTCATCGTCGCGAGCGTTTTGTCGTTGATCATATGCTCGGTTTCGGGGTGGAGCGGCGTGTTGAGCGTGATGACATCGCAGACCTTGAACAGGTCTTCGCGGTTGGCATGGAAGGTGAGGCCCAGTTCCTTCTCGACTTCAGCCGCCAGCCGGTGGCGGTCGGTGTAGTGCAGCTTGACGTCGAACGGTTTCAGGCGGCGCAACACCGCGAGGCCGATACGGCCGGCGGCGACGGTGCCGACATGCATGCCTTCGAGATCGTAAGCGCGCTCGACGCAATCGGCGATGTTCCAGCCACCTTTGCGGACCCAATCGTGCGAGGGGATATAATTGCGCACAAGGCCCAGGATCATCATCACCACATGTTCGGCGACGCTGATGCTGTTGCAATAGGTGACTTCCGCCACCGTGATTTTGTGCTTGTTGGCGGCTTCGAGATCGGTGTGATCGGAGCCGATGCCGGCCGTGACGATGAGCTTGAGGTTTTTCGCCTTGGCGATGCGCTCGGCGGTCATATAGGCCGGCCAGAACGGCTGCGAGATCACCACGTCCGCGTCGTGCAGCTCTTTGTCGAGCGTCGAATTCGCGCCTTCCTTGTCAGAGGTGACAATCAGCGTGTGGCCATTGTCCTTGGCCCATTGCTTCAGGCCGAGGGCGCCGCTGACGCTGCCTAGGAGCTCGCCGGGCGTGAAATCGATTGCCGAGGGTGTCGGCGTCGTCTGCCCGTCCGGATAGGACTTGATGACGGGAATCGTGTCGCGGGCATAGGTCTTGGGGTAGCCAGTGACCGGGTTATCATAGAGAACGCAAATAATCTTTGCCATGGTTTCCTCCTCGGCAAGATGCCATTATAGCTATATCTATGTCGATATAGCTGGCGGAGACTGGCGCCATTTGGCGCCAAGCGCCAATTGATTGTTACGTATAGCGATCGCACAAACCTATCAACGCCGGGGCAGACTTTTTGATGCGATCTTCCCTTTGCTGTATAGAAATTTTGAATGAATAGGAGGGAAAAGCTTCTCGGGTGAAACGATCGGCACTGGCTTGTGAATGGAGCTCTGGCCCAACCGCATAATTAAAATCTGGACGTAGCTCTGGGCCAAGGGGGAATGTCTGCTGAAGGCCCGCGAAAACGGTGCCACATGACAGAAGCAACGCCCCATCTTTCCCGCATCGACATCTATCCGATCAAATCGCTCGACCGTGTCGCAGTTCAGAAAACGCGCGTTTTGCCAAGCGGTGCATTGGAGCACGACCGCGCCTGGGCGTTCTTCGACGCCAAGGGCGAATTCGTCAACGCCAAGTCCTATCCGGCGATCCAGCGCATCCGCGCGGAGATCGATCCCGAGGAGCCAGCGGTGACGCTGCGGTACGCGGGCGCCCAGGGCCTCGAAAGCGATAAATTCCGTCTCGATCAAAATTCCGCGCTACTGGAAAAATGGATGGAAAGTTACTTCGGCTTTCCGGTGACGTTGAAGGCCAATACCGAGCTCGGTTTTCCCGACGACACGAATTCGCCCGGGCCAACCGTGATCAGCGCAGCGACACTGGCTGCGGTCGCGAGCTGGTTCGGCTTCGCGGTTGACGAGGCGCGGCTGCGTTTTCGCGCCAATATAGAGATCGACGGCGTTCCGGCCTTTTGGGAAGAGCGGCTCTTCGGCGTCGAAGGTACGACCGTAAAGTTCCGCATCGGCGATGTAATTTTCGAGGGCGTCAATCCGTGCATGCGCTGCACCGTGCCGCCGCGGAACCCCTGGA
>JARLIV010000001.1 GCA_031291555.1 Methylovirgula sp.
CGGCGCCGCCGATAGCATCTCCTCCATCGCTCCGGCGATCACTGGCGCAGCGGGTTCGGGCTCTTCGTCCGCTACGGCGCCGGCCGATTTCGGCTCCGTCCTCGCCCAGGTCACGGGTGATGCTGTTGACAAGCTGAAAGTTGGGGAGTCGACGGCGATTTCCGGCCTGCAGGGCAAAGCCTCCGTGCAGGATGTCACGAAGGCTGTGATGGATGCGCAGCAGTCTTTGCAAACGGCGGTCGCGATCCGCGACAAGGTCGTCTCTGCCTATCAAGAAGTAAGCCGCATGTCGATTTGAGGGGCAAGAGATGTCATCGACGGTACTATCAATTGCGGCGACGGGCATGGCTGCGCAGAGCCTCAATGTCGAGGTCATCGCCAACAATATTGCCAATATCAATACGGTGGGCTTTCGCGGCTCGCGCGCGGAGTTCACGGATCTGATCTATCAGCCCGAGCGGCTGCCCGGCGTTTCGAGCCGCGGGCAGGATGCTGCGGTGCCGGAAGGTGCGATGGTCGGCCTCGGCGTCCGCACGGCGGCCGTGCGCAACCTGCAGATCCAGGGCACGCTCAACAGCACCGGCAATCCGCTTGATCTTGCAATCAGCGGCCGCGGCTGGTTTCAGGTGACCGCACCGGATGGAACCCTGCTTTATACCCGCGCCGGCGATCTTTCGACGAATCAGAACGGGCAGATCGTGACGCAGGACGGCTATGTCGTGAGCCCGACCATGGTCGTGCCGACAAATGCGCTGAGTGTGAACATCAACCAGACGGGCGTCGTCAGCGTCACGCTCGCCGGGCAGACGCAGCCGCAGCAGATCGGCCAGCTGACTTTGGCGAATTTCGCTAACGAGGGCGGCCTTCTGCCGGTCGGCAACAACAACTTCCAGCAGACCGAGGCGTCTGGCCAGGCGGTCGCCGGCATTCCCGGCGATCCGGGGTTCGGTTCGATCAATCAGGGCTTTCTCGAAGCTTCGAATGTCGATCCGGTGAAGGAGATCACCAATCTCATCAGCGCCCAGCGCGCCTACGAAATGAATTCGAAGGTCGTGCAGGCGGCGGATCAGATGGAGCAGACGCTCACCAAAAATATGGGGTGACGTATGAGCAAGGATCCGGGGCGCATTTCCAGGCTGGGCAGGGGCGGGCGCCGCTTGGCGCTGGCTTGGCTTCTGGGGCTTTTGGCAGCGCCGGCCTATGCCGGCAATGTCCTGCCGGTTCCGGCGGTGACGATCTACCCCGGCGATATCATCAGGGAAAACGCGATCGTCGATCACGACTTCGGTTCTGGCGGACCGATGCAGGGCGCGGCGATCGAGTCGCGCGCGGCGCTCGTCGGCAAGGTCGCCCGGCATACGTTGTTGCCGGGCCTGCCGATTTCGTTCAATGCCGTCGGCGAGCCGCGGCTTGTCGTGGACGGCCAGAAGGTGCGGGTCATCTTCGAGCAGGATGGACTCACGATCGAGACTTATTGCGCCGCCCTGCAGGCGGGCGGGGCAGGCGATGTCATCTCGGTCCGCAATCTCGACAGCGGACTGACGATTTCCGGAACCGTGCAGTCGGATGGGTCGGTGCGGGTGGGCGGCTGATGGTTCGTCTCTGCCTTGTTCTGGCTCTCTGCCTGGCGGCCTTCGGCGTTCAGGCCGCGGTGCGCATCAAGGATATCTCATCGATCGAGGGCGTGCGCGATAACCAGCTGCTGGGCTATGGCCTCGTCGTCGGCCTGCAGAACACGGGCGATACGCTGCTCAATTCGACTTTCACCCAGCAGGCGCTGCAATCCATGCTTGATCGCATGGGCATCAATGTCCGCGGCACGGGCATGCGCACACGCAATGTCGCGGCCGTGCTCGTCACGGCCGACGTGCCGCCCTTTGTCACGCCGGGCACGCGCATCGATGTCACGGTTTCCTCGCTGGGCGATGCGACGTCTTTGATGGGCGGCACATTGGTCTTGACTTCGCTCAACGGGGTCGATGGTCAGACCTATGCGATCGCCCAAGGGCAGGTCTCGGTCTCCGGCTATTCGGCCGCGGGGCAGGCCGAAACCGTCACCGAAAATGTACCGACTGCGGGCCGAATCGCCAATGGCGCGCTCATGGAGCGGCCAGTGCCGGGCGATCTGGCGGACCTCGGCCCGCTCACTTTCGAATTGAAGAACCCGGATTTCGCGACAGCGGCGCGGGTAACGGACGCGATCAATGCGTTTTCGCAGCGCCATTATGGCCGCAGCGTCGCCAGGCAGCGCGATCAGCGCTCGATCGATGTCGATCCGCCGACGCAGGTCAACAAGGCTCGCTTCATCGCCGAGATCGGCGAACTCGATGTCGAGCCGGATATGCCCGCGCGTGTGGTGATGGACGCGCGCAGCGGCGCCGTGGTCATCAGCCAGGACGTGCAGATTTCGACGGTGGCGGTCACTTATGGCAACATCACCGTGCGCGTGACGGAGACGCCGCAGGTCTCCCAGCCGGCGCCCTTCTCGCATGGCCGGACGGTGGTCGTGCCAAACACACAGATCAATGTCGATCAGCCTGATGGTACGATTGCCATCGTCCACGGTCCCAGCCTACGCACCTTGGTTGCTGGCCTCAACCAAATCGGTCTGAAGCCGAGCGGCATCATCGCCATTCTCCAGGCGATCAAGGCGGCGGGCGCGCTCCAGGCAGATCTCATCGTCGAATAAGATTCCAGCCAGCCCGGCACAAGCTTCTTCGCCCACTCTCGCCGGTGCGAAAGGCAGTGTGGTCTTGCGCGGCGACGCTCGGCAGGCGTCGCAAGAGGACCTTGCGGATCTAGGACATGCGGCACGTTTCACTCGCCCTTCTTTTCTGGTGCGTCTGGGTCGCGGGCTCGTATGCGCAAACGCGGGCTTCCGACGAGAGCGCCCCTCCCGCGCTGGCACCGCAAGCCGCCATGCCGGCCGCGACGCAAAAACCCGTCGATCTGCACCTCGAGGCGCAAAAGCATCAGGCCGACGCTCGGATGAGGGCGGAAGCGCGGGTGCGCGCCGCGCGGGCGCTGCCGGAAGTGCGAATGTTTTGCACGAATAACGTTTCCACCGCGGGTGCGGCGCGGGTCGCCTGGCAGGCCGCCAAGCTCGCGGATCTGGATGCGCGCTTGCAGCAGCGAATCGCCGAGCTCGAGGCCAAACGCGCGGAATATGAGGAATGGCTGCACAAGCGCGACGAGGCGCTGAAGAAAGCGCGGGACGAGGTTGTCGCCATCTATTCGAAGATGGAGCCGGAGGCCGCAGCCAACGAGCTCGCGCAGATGGATGATGTGACTGCGGCGGCCCTGCTTAGCAAACTCGATACCCGCAGCGCGAGCGCCATTCTCGGCGAGATGGATCCGGCTCGCGCGGCGCATCTGACGGACGAAATGATCGGCGCTAATTTCGGCGACGGAAAGAAATCCTGATGCGATTGCTGCTGCTCTTGATTGCCATGCTGCTGCTCGCGGGTTGCGCCGGCGATATCAAGGAGGTCGGGCGGGAGCCGTCGATGAGCCCTGTCGGCACGGGGCTCTCCGCCGATGTCACGCCGATGCCGACGTCGGTCTTCGCCGCCAATGGGCGCAGTACGCAGGGGGCTATTTGGGACGGCAGCCATGCCGACATTTTCAGCGATCCCCGCGCCTCGAAAATCGGCGATGTGATCACCGTGAACATCGCGATCAACGACAGCGCTGTGTTCGGCAATTCGTCTGATCGCAGCATGAACGGCGAGGTCAAGGGTGGGCTGAACTATCAGGTTCAGAGCAGCAACGGCCAGACCCAATGGTATCCGCAATATGACGTGACCTCGCAGTCCAACGCGCAAGGTGCGGGCTCGATCGACCGCTCGGAAAAGATTCAGCTGTCGGTCGGCGCCGTCGTCACCGACGTTCTGCCGAACGGCAATTTGATTGTCAGCGGTTCGCAGGAAGTGCGTGTCAATTATGAGCTGCGCGTGCTGAACATCGCCGGGATCGTCCGGCCGCGCGACATCTCGAAGGACAACACCATCGCCTACAACAAGATCGCCGAGGCGCGCATTTCCTACGGCGGCCGCGGCCGCATGATGGAAGTGCAGCAGCCGGGCTGGGGGCAGCAGATTTTCGATCGGTTCAGGCCACTCTAGCCAACCGATGCGATATTTGGACGTGATCGATGGCTGAGGCCGAGGAAAATATCGAAGAGGCGTCTGCTGCGGCAAAGCCGCAGACGTTTCCAGCCTTGGTGCCATGGCTCGCGATCATGGCGGGGCTGAGCGTTTTCGCCATTCTCATTGGCGCGGTGCTCGGCTTTGTAATGGTCTCGACCGTGCGGAGCAGCGCGCGGAATGCGGCGGGTCTATCGGCCGCTCCCGCTACGAAGCTCATCGATTTGCCGCCCATCGTCACCAATCTTGCCGATCCGCCCAACGCCTGGGTACGCCTGCAGACCGCGATCGTCGTCGATACGAAGTCGGACGTGAAGCCGGAAGTGCTCGCCGCCGAGATTTCGGACGATCTTCTCGGCTTCATGAAAACCGAATCGCTCGCCCAGATCGGCGGCGCCAGCGGCCTTCAGCATTTGCGCGAGGATTTGACCGAGCGCGCGGTCATCCGCTCGCAGGGGCATGTTCGGGAACTGATCATTCAAACCCTGGTGGTGCAGTGAAGCGCTTGCTGCTTGCTTTGGCCCTGCTGGTCGTCTCGACGGCCGTCGCCACGGCTCAGACTCCGGACCTCAATGCACTGATCCCGCAGGGCGGCGGCAGCGCCGCAGCGCGGATCATCCAGCTCGTCGCGCTGCTGACGGTGCTCTCCGTCGCACCGGGCCTGTTGATCATGGTCACGAGCTTCACGCGCTTCATCGTTGCACTGTCCTTTGTGCGCTCAGGACTCGGGTTGCAGAGCACGCCGGCGAATTTGGTTTTGATCAGTCTTGCCCTGTTCATGACATTTTATGTCATGGCGCCGACGTTCGATCGCGCCTGGCAGGACGGCGTTGAGCCGCTGATGGACAACAAGATCACGGAGCAGGCCGCCTTTCCCAAAATCATAGAGCCGTTCCGCCTTTTCATGATGCGGCAGGTGCGCGACAAGGATTTGAAGCTGTTTGAAGACCTCGCGCCGCCGGACCTTAAGCCGGCGCCTGACGCCAAGCCGGCGTCTGAGGTCGAAATCCGCATTCTTATTCCTGCCTTCATGATCTCAGAGCTGCGGCGCGGCTTCGAGATGGGATTTCTGATCGCTTTGCCGTTCCTGGTTATCGATGTGGTCGTCTCGACGCTGACCATGTCGATGGGCATGATGATGCTGCCGCCTTCGGTCATCTCGCTGCCGATCAAAGTTCTTTTCTTCGTTCTCATCGACGGCTGGAATATGCTGATTGGCAGCTTGGTGCGCTCCTATAGCTAGCGATGCGTCATTTCGGGCAAAGGTGAACCTATGGCTGGATCGATCATTTTCGCAGGCTGTGTGAGGGATTGCGCGGCGCATCTGCAGCAGGTGCTGGCGAATTGCGCGCGCCTCGCGGTGGCCACGGAGAAGGCCTTTTTTCTGTTCGCGGAAAACGACTCGGCCGATGCCACCAAGGCAATCCTTGCGAATTGGTGTGAAGGACGCATCAACGCGCGCATCCTGTGCTTCGACGGGCTTCACAGGCGTCTTTCCAAGCGCACGGAGCGGATCGCCTTCCTGCGCAATCAGATATTGAGATCCATCCGGGAGCTGGGCCTCACGGATTATGACACGCTATGCGTTCTGGACTTCGACGAGGTCAACGCTGGCGTGATCGCGCCGGAGGGATTTGCCGCCGCGATGGAATTTCTTCTTTCC
>JARLIV010000055.1 GCA_031291555.1 Methylovirgula sp.
CCGACGACGATCGCCAGCATCTGCTTGAAGGAATGCGAAATGCCGAGCGCATCAAACAATGCGATGGGCGTCAGCAGGCCGGCGCAATGGCCCAAGAAGATGACCAGGATGCCGACATGGAACAGGTTCGAGCCCCACATCAACTGCTTGCGCCGCAGCAGCTGCGACGAGCCCGAGCGCCAGGAAAATTGCTCGCGGTCGAAGCGGATCGCGCTCCCGAGCAGAAAGACGGTCAGGCAGAGGTAAGGATACCAGCCGAACAGCAGGTGATTGACAGCATCAGCCATGACGACCGTCCTCCGTCGCGGGGTGGGAAGGGGAATGCGTGAACGTCGTGCGCGGCGCAGCCGACTGGACCACTCCCGGCGCCGGGCGGCGCGCCTGCCGCAGTTTCGCGGCGAGCGAGTCATGCCCGCAATCGCCGTCGACGGGCGCGCCGAAATCGACCGGCGCATCTTCATAGGCCGCGTCCAGCGCGTCGAAATCGTCGGGCGCGGGATCGGGTTCGCTGCGCAAAACCGCGAGCAAGGCGGCGTCGGGCTGCACCTGCGCCAGAGCCGCCATCGCCCGGAACACCGCCTCATACAGCGAGTTTCGCTTGCGTAGCCGCTCGGCCAACACCGTGAAGACATGGGCCGGATCGGCCAGCAGAGGCAGCGCCTCGACCGGGTCGAGCGTCGAGAGGAACTCCAGGAACAAAGGCGTGAAATCCGGCAGTTCGTTGTCGGCGCCGACGAGGCCCTTGCTCTCGTAGAGCGCGCGCAGATCGACCATGGCCTGCCCACGGTCGCGGCTTTCGCCATGCACATGCTCGAACAGGTGCAGCGACAAGGCGCGCGTGCGGTCGAACAGCAGGATGTAGCTTTCCTGAAGATCGTAGAGATCGCGCCCGCGCAAATCGTCGACCAGATGGCGCAGCGCGACGCGCTCCGCCTGCGGTATCAGCCGCTCGCTTTCGATCGCGGCGCCGATATCCTCCAGAGCCGCGCAAAAGTCTTCGCTCGGATAGGACAGCAATGCCGAAAAGGCCTTGAAAATACGCATCACGCGACCTCTTCCGGCTTGAAGATTTGCGGCGTCTTGTTGCCGCCGAACAGGCTTCGCGTTTCGCCCTCGGAACAGCCGTTGCCGAAGGAAAAACCGCACGAGCCGCGCAGGTCATAGGCGTCTTCGGCCCATTCGCGATGCGTCGTCGGAATGACGAAGCGATCCTCGTAATTGGCGATCGCCATGATCTTGTACATCTCCTCGATCTGCTCAGCCGTCATGCCGACGCGCGCGGCGAGCGTCTCGTCGATCATGCCGTCGATATTTTTGGCGCGCATGTAGGCGCGCATGGCGAGCAGGCGTTCGAGGCCGAGCGCCACCGGCGCCTCGTCGCCCGCGGTCAGCAGGTTGGCGAGATATTTCAGCGGAATGCGCAAGCTGCGCACATCCGGCATGGCGCCGTCCATGCCCATCTTGCCGGCTTCGGCCGCCGCCTGGATCGGCGACAGCGGCGGCACGTACCAGACCATCGGCAGCGTGCGATATTCGGGATGGAGCGGGAAGGCGATCTTCCAGTCCATCGCCATTTTCCAGACCGGCGATTTCTTCGCGGCTTCGAGCCAGGCGTCGGGCACGCCGTCGGCGTGCGCCTGCGCAATCACCGTCTCGTCGTTGGGATCGAGGAAGATTTCGAGCTGCGATTGATAGAGATTCCCCTCGTCCTCGACGCTCGCCGCCGCCTCGATGCGGTCCGCGTCATAGAGGATCACGCCGAGATAGCGGATGCGGCCGACGCAGGTTTCCGAACAGACGGTCGGCAGGCCGGCTTCCAGGCGCGGATAGCACAGGATGCATTTCTCGGATTTGCCCGTCGACCAGTTGTAATAGATCTTCTTGTAGGGGCAGGCGGAGACGCACATGCGCCAGCCGCGGCACTTGTCCTGGTCGATCAGGACGACGCCGTCCTCCTCGCGCTTGTAGATCGCGCCCGAGGGACACGACGCCGAACAGGCCGGGTTGAGGCAATGCTCGCACAGGCGCGGCAGATACATCATGAAGGTGTTTTCGAACTGCCCGTAGATGTCCTTCTGCACGCCTTCGAAATTGTAGTCCTGCGAGCGTTTGGCGAACTCGCCGCCGAGGATTTCCTCCCAGTTCGGGCCCCACTCGATCTTCTCCATGCGCTCGCCGGAAATCAGCGAACGCGGGCGCGCCGTCGGCATCGCCGTCATTTCCGGCGATTTCTGCAGGTGCTCGTAGTCGAAGGTGAATGGCTCGTAGTAGTCGTCAATCTCCGGCAGATCGGGATTGGCGAAGATATTTGCCAGCACCCGCCATTTCGAACCGATGCGCGGCTCGATCTTGCCGTTGCGCTTGCGTTTCCAGCCGCCCTTCCAGCGCGCCTGGTTTTCCCAATCCTTGGGGTAGCCGATGCCCGGCTTGGTTTCGACATTGTTGAACCACGCGTATTCCATCCCTTCGCGGCTGGTCCACACGTTCTTGCAGGTGACGCTGCAGGTGTGACACCCGATGCACTTATCGAGGTTCAACACCATGGCGATTTGAGCGCGGATCTTCATTCTGCGGCCTCCAAACTGGGGGTACCAGGCTGATCGGAAGTCGGCGTATCGAGCCAGTCGATCTTCACCATCTTCCGGATAATGACGAACTCGTCACGGTTGGAGCCAACCGTGCCATTGTAATTGAAGCCGTAGGACTGCTGCGCGTAACCGCCGATCATGTGCGTCGGCTTGGTGACGACCCGCGTCACCGAGTTGTGAATGCCCCCGCGCTGCCCGGTCTGCTCGGAGCCGGGCACATTCACGATCTTCTCCTGGGCATGATACATCATGCACATGCCCTGCTTGACGCGCTGGGATACGACCGCCCGCGCCACAAGCGCACCGTTGGTGTTGAAGGCCTCAATCCAGTCGTTGTCGACGATTCCAGCGACCTTGGCATCGATCTCGCTGATCCAGACGATCGGCCCGCCGCGCGATAGCGTCAGCATCAGCAGATTATCGGTGTAGGTCGAATGGATGCCCCACTTCTGGTGCGGGGTGATGAAGTTCAGCACCACCGATGCATTGCCGTTCGGCTTGCGATCGATCACCGGCTTGACTGTCTTGGTATCGATCGGCGGCCGGTAAACGCAAAAACCCTCGCCGAAGGCGCGCATCCACAGATGATCCTGGTAGAGCTGTTGGCGGCCGGTCAGCGTCCGCCACGGGATCAGTTCGTGAACGTTGGTATAGCCGGCATTGTAGCAGACCTTCTCCGATTCCAAACCCGACCAGATCGGCGAAGAGATGATCTTGCGCGGTTGCGCGACGACGTCGCGATACCGAATCTTCTCGTCTTCTTTCGGAATGGCCAGATGCTGGTGGTCCCTCCCTGTAAAGTCTTCGAGTGATGCCCACGCCTTGACCGCCACCTCGCCATTGGTTTCCGGCGCAAGGCTGAGGATGACCTCGCAGGCGTCGATCGCGCTGTCGATGCGGGCAAGCCCCTTGCTCGGTCCCTCTTCGGTCACGACGCCGTTGAGCTTCTTGAGCAGGTCGACCTCATGATCGGTATTCCAGCTCATGCCCTTGCCGCCATTGCCAAGCTTGTTCATCAGCGGCCCGAGCGAAGTGAAGCGCTTGTAGAGGTTGGGATAGTCGCGTTCGACGACCGTCACCGCCGGCATCGTCTTGCCGGGGATCGGATCGATCTCGCCCTTCTTCCAATCCTTGACGTCGAACGGCTGCGCGATCTCGCCGGCCGTGTCGTGCATGATGGGAGTCAGCACGACATCCTTCTCGACGCCAAGCACTTCCGGCGCCACCCGCGAGAAGGCTTCCGCGATGCCCTTGTAGATATCCCAATCGCTGCGCGACTCCCAGACCGGGTCGATCGCCGCCGACAGCGGGTGGATGAACGGATGCATATCGGAGGTATTGAGATCGTTCTTTTCGTACCAAGTCGCCGTCGGCAGCACGATGTCCGAGTACATGCAGGTGGTTGACATCCGAAAATCGAGCGTGACCAGAAGATCAAGCTTTCCTTCCGGCGCCTCCTCGTGCCACGTCACATCGACCGGCTTCTTCAAGCCGTGCTCGCCGAGATCCTTGCCCATGACGCCGTGCTTGGTGCCGAGCAGATGCTTGAGGAAATATTCGTGGCCCTTGCCCGACGCGCCCAAGAGATTGGAGCGCCAGATGAACATGTTGCGCGGCCAGTTCTTCGGATCGTCGGGATCCTCGCAGGAAAGCCGCAGCTCGCCCGACTTCAGCGCTTTGGCCACATAGTCCTTCGGCTCCTGGCCGGCGGCCGCTTGCAGCGCGGCTTGGCGTACGAGCTTCGCCGGTATTGGGACGTTGGGGTCGCGGACATTCCCGCCGGCGATTACGGGTGGGGCTTTGTCAAGCTCGAGCCTCTCTTTGGCCCGCCGGGTGAAAGATTCCTGGTACTTGACTCTGACACGGTGCTCGCCGGCCCTGTCTTGGAGGCCTTCACGGAAAGTCGCGCCCCA
>JARLIV010000056.1 GCA_031291555.1 Methylovirgula sp.
CTCGGCCATGCCGCCAATGGCGGCGCCAGCCTTTTCGGCGCCGCCATGGTCAGCATCTATGCGACCCATATCCTCGCTGGGGCCGCCTGGATCGGCGGGCTGCCGATCCTGGTCCTCGCGCTGGCGCAGCGCGATCCGGCAGACGGGCCACGCGGGATTGCCACAATCCTGTCGCGCTATTCGGCGCTGGCGACGGGTGCCGTGACGCTGATCATCGCAAGTGGCATTGCCAACGCCTCGTTTCGCGTGCAGGGCCATCTCGCCCGGCTCGTCGCGACAAGCTATGGCGAGATTCTCCTCGTCAAGCTCTTGTTCGTCGCCATCATGCTGGTCCTCGCTTATTACAACCGCTTCATCGTGCTGCCACGGCTTGAAACGGCCCGGCAAACGCCCAATTTTTCCGGTCTTTCTCTCAGCGTCAGCGTGGAGTTGGCGCTCGGCGTGCTGGTGATCGGCGCCGCGGCGCTTTTGGGCATCACCCCGCCGCCCGCATAACGCGCCTTGCGTTTTGCAGGCCGCCAGTGCCACTCTCCGGCGCCGGGGCACGCGCGCGGAAGGATTCCATGGCCAAACCGATTGTCATCTCTGTGCCGCATAGCCTCGGCGTCGACGAGGCCCAGCGGCGTATCGCCGCAGAAATCGACCAGCTCAAAGACGAATACATCAACAAATTCGCCCATTCCGAGATCGCCTGGGCGGGCAACACCGCGAATATCCGCGTCATTGCCTTGGCACAAGAAATCAAGGCCCGCATCGACGTGCTCGCCGACAGCGTGCGCATCGAAGTCATCCTGCCGTGGCTCTTGGCCAAGCTCGCCGCTCCGGCGCTGGACAAGCTGACCGCCACGACGCAAGAGACACTGTCGCTCGGCTACAACCCGAAGAAATCCTGATCCACTCACTTCTCGAGCACGACGACGAGTCCGGCGACATCGCGCCCGGCGTCCTGCCGTATCACGCACGGCTCCAATACGCGCAGCGCGAAGCCTGTATGACTGGCGGTCCCGCGGATATAGCTGCCCGCGTGCGCAAAGCGTAAGTCCGCGCCGAGATGAAAGCCGCTTCCCGTCTTCTGCACGGTGAAGGCAAAAAGGCCGTCCGAACGCAGCGCCCGAAAGGCGGCGCCAAAGAGCGGCGCGAGATCGCCGATATAGATGAGGACATCGCCCGCGAGGAGCAGATCGGCGCTCGCCGCCGACTCGCCCGCGAGAAAATGCTCGAGACTGTCGACCGCGAGTCGATCGTAAACGCCCTTCGCTTTGGCGCGTGCGATCATCCGCGGCGCGAGATCGACACCGGCGAGTTGCCGCACGCTTGCGCGGAAGATTTCGCCGCAAAGCCCCGTGCCGCAGCCGAGATCGATCGCCTGCGAAAACTCCCGCCTGCCGAGCCGCGCCACCGCCGCGGCGAGAAGCTGGGGTCCGCGATAGGCGAGACGATCGACGAGATGCGTCTCGAAGCGATCGGCATAGCCGTCGAAGAGGCTCCTCACATAGGCCTCAGGTGCGTGCGCCGGCGGCGCGGCGCCGAGTTCTGCGAGCTTGAGACTTGCGCCCAAGGCATCCTCCGGCGCTACCGCCAAGGCCCGCGCGTAGGCGGCACGCGCCTGCTCCTGCTGACCGAGCGCCAGGCAGGCTTCGCCCAGCGCGAACCAGGCCGCCGCCCAATCCGGCACAAGCTCCAATGTCTGGGTCAGAAGATCGTGCGCCGCGAGAAAATCACCGCGAGCCACATAGCCGGCGGCATGTGCAAAACGGCGGTCGGCGATCACATCGCCCGACGAAAGAAACAAGGCTCGATGGCGCGCCGGTTCGTCGTTCATTTCAATGCTGTTCAATAACCTTAACCGGCCTCAGCAGCGGCGGGGGAATAGCAGATGAACTGATTGTGATTCAAGAAATTAACCTATTGCCAAGAATGCATATTCGGCGGCGCCGGGGCACGTGCGCACATGCACGGAAATATGTTCATCTCGAGTTCAACTCAACGGGCAGCTAATCGTGCTCGCGATGGGCTTCAAATCCGCGCGGGGTTGTCCGTGTGCAATGTTTGCGGCGGCGGCCAGCCTAAAATTGGGAACCGCCCAGATAGCTTGGGAATTTGTATCTTAAAGGCGGGCGCGTATTTCTCCGGCCTTGGATCAGAGGAGTAAAGCAGATGTCGCCGTTCATGAAAAAGCTTGTCACTGGCGGCCTGGTCGCCACGACATTGAGCCTTGGCGTCGTTTCATCCTCAACTCCGGCCGCGGCCTGGCGCGGCGGCGGATGGCACGGCGGCGGTTGGCATGGAGGCGGTTGGCGCGGCGGCGGTTGGCGCGGCGGCTATTGGGGCGGCGGCTGGGGCTGGGGCGCGGCAGGTTTGCTCGGTGGCCTCGCCCTCGGCGGTGCACTCGCCTATCCCTATTATTACGGCTATGGCTACCCGGCCTGCGGCTATTACGGCGCCTACGGCTATTATTACCGCTGCCGGCCCTATTACGCCAATCCCTACTATTATCCCTACTGAGGCTTCCCCGCCGGCGGCTTGAGCCCGCTCGCGTGACGATCGGCACGCCGCGCCCGCGGCTTGCCAGCGCCTCGCAGATGCCCCCACCGACGATTTTACCTTCTGATGCAACCCGCCGGCGCCGGCGGGATTGGCGCTTGTGCGTTAGCGCACCGACCCCCGGCCCCACCGCCCTATTGTCCAGGCGCGGCGTAGAGGTTGAGTGGAGGGGCAGACTATGCAGTCGTCTCGGCAAGTCCTCGATAGTAGCGTTATCCGGTCGCTGATGGTCGGCCTGGGTTTGTCGTGCTTGGCCGCGGCGCTTGTGTTTGGCTCGCCGATCTTCGGTTCGCCCATGCGGGGCGACCTCGGTTATCACAGCCTCCCGGTTGACAAGACGTCCTACGCGCCCCTGGCCCAGGGCCCCGGCGTGGCTCTGACGCGCAACAGCGATGATGAATGCGTGCGGGCGACAAAGATGGTCACCGCCTCGCAGGGGCCCTATGGCGGGCTTTACGTCCCGCGCGAGATGGCCTGCGAATAACGATTTCACTCTATTCTCTGCGGCGGCCGGCACCTATCTTTAGGCTATGGCCGCTGCTGATATTCTGACGCTGAAACCCGCCGGGCTCTATTGCGCGGCGGGCGATTTTTTTATCGACCCGCTGCGCCCCGTTCCACGCGCGCTTATCACCCATGCCCATTCAGACCATGCGCGCGCCGGCCACGGCCACGTGCTCGCGACAGCGGAGACGCTCGCCATCATGGCGATCCGCTACGGCGAGAATTTCGCCGGCGCGACGCAAGCCGTGCGTTATGGCGAAGCGCTGACGATTAGCGGCGTCGAAGTCGGCTTTTTTCCCGCCGGCCATGTGCTCGGGTCGGCGCAGATCCGGCTGGTGCAAGGCAGGGCGCGGATCGTCGTCTCTGGCGATTACAAGCGCGAGCCGGACCCGACCTGCCCCACCTTCGAACCGCTAGCCTGTGACACCTTCATCAGCGAGGCAACATTCGGCCTGCCTGTCTTCCGCAATGCCGACGCCGCCGGCGAGATCGGCAAGCTGCTCGCATCGCAGAAGCTCTTTCCAGAGCGCACCCATCTCGTCGGCGCCTATCCGCTCGGCAAGGCGCAACGCATCATCGCGCTGCTGCGCCAGGCGGGCTACGACCGGCCGGTCTATATCCACGGCGCACTCGAGAAGATCACCGCCTATTACCAGCGGGCCGGCATCGCGCTTGGCGACGTGCGCATGGCTGCGGGCGCGGGCGCGCTGCCGGGCGAAATCGTCCTCTGTCCGCCGGGTGCCATCAACGATCTCTGGAGCCGCCATTTCGCCGAGCCGCGCGCCGCC
The DNA here is from genome assembly GCA_031291555.1 of Methylovirgula sp. Lineage (GTDB taxonomy): Bacteria > Pseudomonadota > Alphaproteobacteria > Rhizobiales > Beijerinckiaceae > Methylovirgula. The sequence goes on from JARLIV010000056.1 coordinate 3,837, forward strand.
TTCGCCTCCGGCTGGATGCGTGTGCGCGCGCATGCGCGCCAGCGCGGCATCGAACTGCCGCTCGTCATTTCCGATCATGCCGACTGGGACGGGCTCTGCGCGACGGTGGAGGAGACGCAATGCAGCACGCTGCTCGTCACCCACGGCGAGCCCGATGCTTTGGTGCATTGCTTCCGCCAGCGCGGGCTGGAGGCCGCGCCGCTGCACATTCTCGGCTATGGCGACGAAGAGGCGGAGACGCCGACAGAGACCGACGCGTGAACCGTTTCGCCGCGCTTCTCGACAGCCTTGCCTATGAGCCCTCCCGTCTCGGCAAATTGCGGCTGATGACCGGCTATTTCCGCGCGGTCGGCGATCCCGACCGCGGCTTCGCGCTGGCGGCCCTGACAGGCACACTCAGCTTCCGGCACGCCAAGCCGGCGCTGGTCCGCACGCTCATCTATGAGCGGATCGATCCGGTGCTCTTTGATCTTTCCTATGATTTCGTCGGCGATCTGTCCGAAACAGTCGCGCTGCTCTGGCCCGGGGACCACGACAAATCTGGCTCCCACACGCCGCGGCTGGCGGAGGTGATCGCCACGCTCGATGCGGCCAGCAAGCTCGAACTGCCCGGCGTGCTCGCGCGCCTGCTCGACGCCCTGGATGAAACAGGCCGCTGGGCGCTTCTGAAACTCATCACCGGCGCTTTGCGCGTGGGCGTCTCGGCACGGCTCGCCAAACAAGCGGTGGCCGAACTCGGCGGCTATGACGCCAACGCCATCGAAGACCTCTGGCACGGACTGGCGCCGCCCTATCTCGATCTTTTTGCCTGGCTGGAAGGGCGCGAGCCGCGGCCGAGGCCGCACGATTCCGCGCCCTTCTGCCCGGCGATGCTCGCCCATGCTTTGACCGAGAGGGAATTGGAGGATCTCGCGCCGGCCGACTTCTGCGCCGAGTGGAAATGGGACGGCATCCGCGTCCAGGCTGCCGTCGGCATCGGCGAGGGAGGAAAGATCATCCGGCTCTATTCGCGAACGGGAGAGGAGATTTCTGCGGCCTTTCCGGACCTGACCGAGATGCTGGCGCGCGTGCCGCACGCGCGTTTCTCGCTCGACGGAGAATTGCTGATCTTGCGCACGGGCCGCGTGCAATCCTTCGGCGTGCTGCAACAGAGACTCAATCGCAAGCAGGTGACGGCGGCGCTGCTCGCCGATTTTCCCGCCCATATCCGCGCCTATGATCTGCTCGGCCTTGAGGGCGAAGATCTTCGCGCCCTGCCCTTCGCCGAGCGGCGGCGCAAGCTCGAAGCTTTTGTCGCGGCGGCAGGCGTCGAACGGCTCGATCTGTCGCCGCAGGTCGCCTTCGCCTCCTGGGATTTTCTCGCGGCGGCGCGGCGCGACCCCGCCGCGGCCGGCGCGGGCGCCGATGCCGCCGCCATCGAGGGCGTGATGTTGAAGCGCCGGGACTCGATCTACGTCCCCGGCCGGCCCAAGGGCCTCTGGTACAAATGGAAACGCGATCCCTTCGCGGTCGACGCCGTACTCATGTACGCCCAGCGCGGCCACGGCAAACGCTCATCTTTTTATTCAGATTTTACCTTCGGCCTGTGGCGCGCCGGCAATGACGGCGACGAGCTCGTCCCCGTCGGCAAGGCCTATTTCGGCTTTACGGACGATGAGTTGCGCCTGCTCGATCGCTACGTGCGCAACCATACGACCAACCGCTTTGGTCCGGTGCGCGAAGTGACCCACATGCCGGACGAAGGCCTGGTGCTTGAGATCGCCTTCGAGGGCGTGAACCACTCAAGCCGGCACAAGTCGGGCGTCGCGATGCGCTTTCCCCGGATCAGTCGCATCCGCTGGGACAAACCGGCGCGCGAGGCCGACCGGCTCGAGACGCTTGAGCGGTTGATCGCCGACTAAGAACAGCGGCGAACTCTGCGCAGCTTCAAATAGCCCATCACGAGTAGCCCGTCATATGACCACATGCAAAGAAAAATGCGAAAATTTCTCTCGTTGGCAATGCATCCGTCGTCGCGCGCGGCATTCTTTCTGCCGTTGTCTGCCTGTCGCGGCGCGCGTTGGTTGCGATATCCAACGCGCGGCGGCGGATTTTTGAGACCGTCAATCAAGTTCTATTCGATTCAATGTTTTAAGGGCAAAGCGCCGAAGACGGCCAGGAATCGACCGCGGCGTGGCGATGCACCCGCGCTTTTTCGCGGCCCGCGTTGAGAAAATTGAGCGTCCGTGTTGCGCGGCGGTTGCGTGCTCATAGATGACCAATGAATCATTGGGTTACACCGGCGGCAGGCAACACGGTAACGGCACGCGCAGCGGCAAGGTGGCGGCGGCGTGAAATTTTCGTGACACGATTTTCTTGCGGGGCGTTAGTTCTATGTTAGAGTTTGGACGTGGCCGGTTGCACCGACTGCACCGATGCTTCGAGCGAATCTCGAGCGCGTTTTTCCCGAGTGGCGTTGTTGTTTTCGATGCGTGATTTTGCGTATCGGAAGCCGTGTCGGAGAGAGCCGTGAAGAAAATTTGCAAAGAGTTATTGTGTGCAGCCGGAAGGGGCTTAAAGTAGCGCCTGTCACACCTCACTACGTCGCGTACAAATTGGGTTGGACTTCGAAATCTCGGTTTCGAAGATGGGGGATTTTTCGCTATGACAAGGGCTGTTCTTGCTTGGCAGGATTCCAGCAGCGGAGATCGGGCGCATTGTTCTCGCCCGGACAGTGATTTCACGCGCTACCGAGCGCCTTTGTCGCGTTAAAGTGCGTAAGCGGGGGCCTTTGCCCGACCTCTAAGTCCGCAAGCCGCTCGCCACCGTCCAGTCGCATTTCGTCAGTTTCGCAGAAGAGTTCTTCTGCGGCGGTGCTTTGCGCCGACGTTCCTCTGTTCTTGAGATTCAGGCCGATGCTAAATCCACGACGCACCGAACCCTCACCCCAAAAATCGATCACAGAAGAATCTTGGGCCGTCGTATGCCGCCGGCTGAAGGCCGAGCTCGGCGAGGCGACTTACAGCTCCTGGTTTTTGCGCCTGGAGCTGGTGCAGCTGGCCGATGATGTCGCCCATCTCTCGGTGCCGACCAAATTTCTCAAGATGTGGATCCAGACGCATTATGCATCGCGCATCCTCGCGGCCATCGCCGCCGAGTTTCCCGCGATCAAACAAGTCTTGATCAACGTGCGCTCGTCGACGCGTCTTCCGGCGATGCGCGGTGAGCAGCCGCGTCTTGACACCGAAGAATTGCGCGAGAGCGGCGCGGGCTTCGTCGATGCATCCCACGCGCGTCCGGGCGTCGAGCCGCATCGTCCCGGCCCGTTCCAGCAGAAAGAAATGAAGTCACCGGCGCGGCCGGCCGGCGAGGCTGAAACATTTGGCGGCTCGCCTCTCGACCGGCGGCTGAATTTCTCGACCTTCATCGTCGGCCGCTCGAACCAGCTCGCCTATGCCTCGGCGCAAGATATCGCCAACGCCGCGCCCGGCGAGGCGGTACGCTTCAACCCGCTCTACATCCACGCCTCGGTCGGTCTCGGCAAGACCCATTTGCTGCAAGCGATCGCCCATGCCGCAACGGCACAGCGGCGGCGCGTGATCTATCTCACCGCCGAAAAATTCATGCACAGTTTCGCCAGCGCGCTCGAAGCCTCGACGGCCATCTCCTTCAAGGAGAAGCTGCGCGGCATCGACATGCTGGTCATCGATGATGTGCAGTTCCTGCGCGGCAAATCCATCCAGCAGGAGTTCTGCCACACGCTCAACGCGCTCATCGACGCGCGGCGGCAGATCGTCATCGCCGCCGACCGGCCGCCGGGCGAGCTCGAGACGCTCGAGGAGCGCGTGCGCTCGCGCCTGGCCGGCGGCCTCTGCGTCGAAATGGGCGCGCTCGACGAGCCGCTGCGGCTGAAGATGCTCGAAGCGCGCGTCGCGGCAGCCAAACTGCTGCACCCGCAATTCGAATTGTCGCCCGCCATCCTCGCCTATGTCGCCAACGTGATTCAGACCAATGGCCGCGATCTCGACGGCGCGGTTAACCGGCTGGTCGCGCATGCCTCGCTGAACCGCGCCCCGCTCTCCCTCGAGGCGGCGGAAGCCGCGATCCAGGA
>JARLIV010000272.1 GCA_031291555.1 Methylovirgula sp.
AACAATCCAAGCGGCTTCATTCTCACCACCCTGCTCGGCATCGCCGGCGCCTTTCTGGCGACCTTCATCGGCCAGTCGATCGGCTGGTATCGCCTCGATCAAGGCGCGAGCTTCGTCGGTGCGACAATCGGTGCCGTCGTCCTTCTGCTGATCTGGCGGATGGTCGCCGGCAAGGAAGGCAATGTGGGGCCTGAGGCGCCGGGCCCGCGCCGCTGGCTATAAGCCGATAAGCCCGTGGATTGACGATTACGCTTTGAAATAGGCCCGGACATTGCTTGCCGAATCTGCTGAATTGCAGGTCCGGACGGGGGAGGATGGCAGAATGCGGCATTGGCGGGTGGCTCTGGCGGCGGCGTTCGTTTTGCAAACCGCTGCGGCGCAGAGCGCCGGCCTCCTTGACCGCTCAGCTAATCGCCTGCCCGACATTGTCGAGCAGGACAACGGCGGCAATCTGCTGAAACGGATCGAATTCGTCGAGCAGCATCGCAACGATTATATCTACCGGCTGCCGGTCGAGTGCTTTTCGTCCTGCACGCTGCTGCTCGGGATTTCCGGCGCCTGCGTTCCGCAGGGGGCCGTGCTTTATTTCCACGGCGCGACGATCGACGGCAAGCTCGCGCCCGCCTATCTCAATAATTACGCGGCGAGCTATTATCCGCCGAACGTCCGGCGCTGGGTCGTCGCCCACCACGCGCTTCAAAAGACGAGCTTTACGCAGATGTCCTGGCAGCAGGCCGCCGCCATCGGCGTCAAGGTCTGTCCTTAATCTGCGCCTGCTCCGCGAAGTAAAGCGCGCGCCTCAGCGCACCGCGGCTTTGCGATCCCAAAGGACGTTTTCGCGATGCTCGGCGGCGATGCGGCGCACTGTGCCGGTCGTCGAACGGTAGATCAAAGTCTCGGTGCGGATCGCGTCCTTGTCGAAACGCACGCCGGACACGAGCGCGCCATCGGTGACGCCGGTGAGCGAGACGATGACATCGCCGGCCGCAAGCTCCGCGAGATCATATTTGCGGCGCGGGTCCACAACGCCCATGCGCGCCGCGCGCTCGACCTTTTCTTCGGTATCGAGGATCAGCCGGCCCTGCATCTGGCCGCCGACGCAGCGCAGCGCGCCTGCCGCCAGAACGCCCTCCGGCGCGCCGCCGGTGCCGATATAGATGTCGATGCCTGTCTCCTCGGGCCGCGTGGTGAAGATCACGCCGGCCACATCGCCATCGGGAATGAGCCGCACCGGGCAGCCGATTTCACGGCAGGCATCGAGGATCGGCTTGTGGCGCGGCCGGTCGAGCAGCAGGACGGAAATCTCCTTCGGCGCGACGCCCTTGGCCTTGGCCAAAGCGGCGATGTTGTCCGCGACGCTCAGGTCGAGATCGACGATGCCCGTGGGGTAGCCGGGGCCGATCGCGATCTTTTCCATATAGACGTCGGGCGCGTGCAGCAGCGCGCCGCCGGTCGCCATCGCCATCACGGCGATCGAACCCGGCATGTCCTTGGCGCACAAGGTCGTGCCCTCGAGCGGATCGACGGCAATATCGACCGCCGGGCCAAATCCCGTGCCGAGCTTCTCGCCGATATAGAGCATCGGCGCCTCATCGCGCTCACCCTCGCCGATCACCACGGTCCCCTCGATCGGCAGGCGATGCAGCTCGCGCCGCATGGCATCGACAGCCGCCTGGTCCGCCGCCTTTTCATTGCCGCGGCCGCGCCAGCGCGCGGCGGCGACGGCGGCGCGCTCGGTGACACGGACGAGTTCGAGCGTCAGGATACGCTCGATGATGTCCTGGCTCTTGACGACGAGATCGGTCACGGACCTTCCTATTCGCGTTCGATGCGGATGACCTGCGGCGGCTCGGCGATGAAGCCGTCGGCGAGAATGTCCTTCAGCGCCTCGCCGATGAGCTTCTCCGAGGTCGCATGGGTGATGAGAATGACCGGCACGGCGCTCGCGCCCTTCTGCTCGCCGGGGCGGCGGCGCTGGACGATGCTTTCCAGCGAGATCGAGCGTTCGGCCATACGCGTTGCGATCGCCGCGGCGGCGCCAGGGCGGTCGAAGACCGAGAGGCGGATGTAATAACCGCCCTCATGCGTCTGGATTGGCGCGCGGCGCAGCGGCGTCAGCGCCTTCGCCGGCAGGCCGAAGGGCGGCAGCCGCAGGCCCCGCGCGATGTCGGCAATATCGGCGACGACCGAGGAGGCTGTCGCGCCGCCGCCGGCACCCGGCCCGACCAGCGTCAATTCCTGTACGGCGTCGGCATCGATCGTCACCGCATTGGTGACGCCCATCACTTGGGCGATGGCGGAAGAGCGCGGCACCATGGTCGGATGCACGCGCTGCTCGATCCCGGCTGCCGTCCGCTCGGCGACGCCGAGGAGCTTGATGCGATAGCCGAGTTCCGAGGCCGCGGCGATATCGGCGAGCGTGATCTTCTCGATACCCTCGACGGCGATGGCGTCCGGCGCGATCTCGGTGCCGAAGGCGAGCGCGGTGAGGATCGCGAGCTTATGCGCCGTGTCGAAGCCGCCGATGTCGAAAGAGGGGTCGGCCTCCGCATAGCCGAGCTTCTGCGCCTCGGCGAGACATTCGCCGAAGGAAATCTGCTCCGCTTCCATCCGGGAAAGGATGTAATTGCAGGTGCCGTTCAGGATGCCGTAGACGCGCGAAACCTGATTGCCGGCGAGGCTGTCGCGCAACGTCTTGACGATTGGGATGCCGCCGGCGACCGAGGCCTCGAAGCCGAGCGCGACGCCCTTGGCCTCGGCGAGCTTGGCGAGGTGAAGCCCGTGCTTGGCGAGCAGCGCCTTGTTGGCGGTGACAACGGATTTGCCCTCGCCCAGCGCCGTCTCGACCGCGGCATAAGCCACGCCATCCGCGCCGCCGATCAATTCGACAAACACGTCGATCTCGGGAGACCCCGCCAGAGCCACAGGATCGCTGAACCAGGCAAAGCGCGCGAGATCGAGATCACGCGCCTTGGCGCGGTTCTGCGCCGAAACCGCGGTGACGGCGATCTGGCGCCCCGTCCGCGCCGCCAAAGCGGCGGCCTGACGGTCGAGAAGCTTGATGAGCGCGGCGCCAACGGTGCCGAGACCGGCAACGCCGAGGCGCAAAGGAGACGACATCGGAAAATCTCAAGTGAATCGCCGGATCCCGGCCAATTGTGCTGCCGCCTTCTGCCCCATTTCGCCGGGGCGATCAACAAAGCGCCGGGTTCAGGCTTTCTGGCCGCTGGCGACGAGCCAGGCGGGGTCGAACCACCGGTCCGCCTCCCCATGATAGGGCAGCCGGTTGACGTCCCAATGGCGGATGTAGGGCGCGTAGGCGGCATAGACCGGCGGCCCGCCACCGATGAAGACGACCCGGCCCGGAAAGCGGGCCAGTACCTCCTCCGGCTTGTCGGAGGCGTGGATTTTGATGATGTCGCGGTCCTTGAAGGCGAATTCCGGGACGGAAATATAGGTGCGGTGGCCCATGATGAGCACATGGCCGCGCGTCAGCTC
>JARLIV010000273.1 GCA_031291555.1 Methylovirgula sp.
CGCCGTTTCGATTATGCCGCTATCGGCAGCGTCACCAATCTCGCGTCGCGTTTGTGCGACGAAGCAAAGTCCGGCCAGATCCTCATCGACCGCAACGCCTTCATCGTCGCGGAGCCGTTTTTCAAAGCCGAGCGCCTGCCGCCGCTCGCGCTGAAGGGATTCAACCGCCCTGTCGAAGCCTTCGCCATCCTCGGCTCGCAGCCCGGTTCGGCTTAGAGCGGGATGCGAAAAAGTGTGTGGCGGTTTTTCGCGTAAACACCGCTGAGCTTATTAAAATCGATCACGTCACATGCGTTGAGGTTGATTCGAACTCAACGCATCGCGATCTAGCGTGCGGGATTCTCAAGAAGTCCAGCGACGATGCGGCGCGCATCGGCGACGACGACGACGTCAGTGTGGGGCCGGCTCAAAATATCCGCGAAGGAAAAGATATCGGCGAGCCGTGCGATACGCCGCCAGTCGCGGGGCAGGAAACCGCCCGCTTCGACATAGGCGCGGGCGACAGTCTCGGCGAAGGCCGTGTTGGCGTCGAAGGGCGGACGCAGCAGATTGCCGAAGTCGATGGCCGGCGAGGCCGAGAGCGCATATTCCCAATCGATGATCGCGGCGATCTCGTCACCCGCCTCGGGCCGCATGAGAATGTTCGAGGCGTTGAAGTCACCGTGCACGAGGCTGGGTTGTTGCAGCCAATCGCTGAGAATGTCGCCATGCTTCGCGGCATAAGCCAGAAGCCCTTGGGTCAGCTCCGGCCCGAGCCGTTCGCCACCGGGGCCTTGCAGCAAGCTCTGGTCGAGATAAGCGATGAGGCCTGCACGATCGAAATCGATCGGCCCCCTCACCTTGAGGTCGTCCTCGAAGAAGCCGAACTTGTCGAAGCCGAAGCCGTGGATCGCGGCGAGCGTTCCACCGATCTTCGGCGCCAGGGCGAGCAGCCGCGCCTGCGGCATGTGCGCAAGGCTCTGCTGAAGGTCGGGGCCCTCGATCCAATCCAGCACCGCATAGGGATGGCCGGTGACCGGATTGGCCTCGCCGAGGTGGAAGAAGCGCAATACCGGCACGCGCGGCGCGATCAGAGCGTCGATTGCCATTTCCTTGCGCGCCGGCGCCACGCCGCGCTGATAGAGCCGCAGCAACAGCGGCGTCCTATGCTGGGCCAGCCGGACCTTGTAATTGGTATTGGTGAGGCCACCGCCGACTTGCGTGAAGCTGCGCAGACTATCGCCGGGGAATAGCGGCAGCACCAATTGCCCGACGCCCACAGCGTCGAGTTCGACGGCCGGCGCCTGCCGGGGCCAATTTTCCTTCATGCCGCAGACGCACCCTGCCCGGTTTTATTCCGCCGGTTCGTTGGCCGAGCTTGGCTTGCGTGTAAAGGCAAATCGCAATTCGTGCAATTTGGGCAACCTACGGGGCAAGGCGACAAGCGCGCGGATACCCGCCAGCCCCGCACGGCGCATGTCATCCGTCACGGCGAAGACCGCGGGCACGAAAAGCAGCGACAGGAAAGTCGAAGCGATCAGGCCGCCGATGACGGCGATGGCCATGGGCGAGCGGAATTCACCGCCGGCGCCGAGGCCGAGCGCGCTCGGCACCATGCCCGCGATCATTGCGATCGTGGTCATGACGATCGGCCGCGCCCGCTTCGTCCCCGCCTCGGCGATGGCCGCTGTGCGCGGCACGCCCCGCGCCATGGCGCGGTTGGCGAAATCGACGAGCATGATGGCGTTCTTGGTGACAATGCCCATCAGCATGAGAATGCCGATGATGACAGGCAGGGAGAGCGGCCGCCCGGTGATGAGCAGCGCGAGAATGGCGCCGCCGATCGACAGCGGCAGCGAGAAAAGAATGGTGATCGGCTGCAGCACCCGCGCGAAGAGCAGGACGAGCACGATATAGACCAAGATCAGGCCGTTGCGCATCGCCTCGGCAAAGCCGCTGCTCAGCTCCGCCATTGATTCCGCCATGGTGGATTTGCGCGACTCGACACCGGGCGGCATGTGCTTCATCAGCGGCAAGGCGTCCATGGCCTTTTCGACATCGCCGAGCGCCGCGCCATCGGCGAGGTCGGCCTCGACCGTCACGGAGTGCGCGCCGTCGAACCGGGTCAGCGTCGCCGGGCCTTTCAAGGATTCGAGGTCCGCGACCGCGCCGAGCGGCACGGGGCTATTCTTGCCCGGCAGTTGCAATTGCGCCAGCGCCTCGGGGCCACCCGCCCCGCCGCCGCCGAGCGTCAGGCGCACCGGCAGCGAGCGGCCATCGGGGGCGGTCACATGCGGGAGGCTGTCGCCAATGGTCGCCAAAGTGATCGTGCGCGTCAAAGCGTCATGCGGAACGCCGCGCTTGTCCGCATCCGCATCTCTCGGCGCAATGTGGAATTCTTTGCGATCGGCCTCCGACGAAATCAGGATGTTCGAGACGAGCTTGATGCTCTTCATGTCGCCGGCGAGTTCCGTGGCGAATTTGGCGAGCGTCGCGCCGTCCGGCCCGGTGAAGATGCGCGCCACCGGCCGCGCGCCGTAATCGTCGACGAACCAGGCGCGCAGACCGGAAATCGTCGCAAGGTCTTTGGTGATCGATTCCTGCAATTGCGCGACGGAGTGCTTGCGCTCCGTCTTCGGCACATAATTGACGATGAACTGCGCCTTGCGCAATTCCGGCGTGCCGGGCGATATCCGGCCGCCATCGATAAAGACGCTTGTGACTTCAGGGCGCTTGCGCAGCCGTGCGGCGATCTCGTCCGCCATCGCCTGCGTATCCTTCAGCGCAGCGCCGGGCGCGAGCGCGATCGCAAGATGCGAGCGGCCGGAATCCTGCACCGGCTGGAAGTCGCGCGAGACGAGATTACTGGTGATGCTGAAGATCGAGAGGCCGAAGAGAACGAGCCCGATCGCTAAGGTCGTGAACCGGTGCTCGACGGACCAGGTGACGACCTTGCCGTAACGCTGCGCCCAGGCGGGCGTCTTCTCCGCGCCCTGATTGTCGGCCCGGGGCTTCAAGAAATGCGCCGCGAGCATTGGCGTGACGAAGCGCGCCGCGAGCAGCGAGAAAATCACCTCGGCGGCGATCGTCAGGCCGAATTGTTTGAAATATTGCCCGGCGATCGAGCCAATGAAGCTCACCGGTGCGAAAACCGCGACGATCGTCAGGCTGATGGCGATGACGGCAAGGCCGATCTCGTCGGCGGCATCGATCGCAGCCTGCATCGCCGACTTGCCCATGCGCATGTGGCGCACGATGTTCTCGATCTCGACGATCGCATCATCGACGAGAATGCCGGTCGCCAGCGTGATCGCGAGCAGGCTGATGAGGTTGAGCGAGAAGCCGAGCATCTTCATCACGAAGAAGGCCGGGACGATCGACAGCGGCAGCGCGATGGCGGCGATGAGCGTCGCGCGCAGATCGCGCAGGAAGAGGAACACGACGACGACCGCTAGGGCAGCGCCCTCGAACAGCGTGTGCAGCGCCGCGTCGTAATTGCCCTGCGTATAGCGCACCGATGTGTCGATCAGCTTAAAGGCGACCTCGGGATGCGCCGCGGCAACCTTCTGCACGAATTTCTCGACCTTGTCGGCGACTGTCACGTCGCTCGCGCCCTTGGCGCGCAGAACGCCGAAAGCGACGATGGGATCGCCGTTCAGCCGTGCGAAGGTACGCGGCGTCGCGGTCGTGTCGGTGACATGCGCGAGTGCATCGAGCCGTAGGCTGCCGCCGCGCGGCAGATGGATCGGCGTCGCCGCGAGTTCAGCAAGAGTCTGCTGCGCGCCGGCCTCTTTCTGCGCCGCCTTGATTTGCGCGTCCGCCTCCGCGGCCGTGAGACCATGCATCGCCAGCGCGGCCGGATCGAGCGTAACGGAAATCTCGCGCCTAACGCCGCCGATGCGCTCGACGCTGCTGACGCCGGGCAGCGCCTTCAACCCGCC
>JARLIV010000057.1 GCA_031291555.1 Methylovirgula sp.
CGATGACCAAGGTCGTGAATCGATGCTCGACCGACCAGGTGACGATCTTGCCATAATACCGCGTCCAGGCCGGGAGCTTTTCCTCACCCGCGTCGGCGCGGGGCTTGAGGAAATGTGCCGCAAGCATCGGCGTCACGAAGCGCGCCGCGAGCAGCGAGAACATCACTTCCGCCGCGATGGTCAGGCCGAATTGTTTGAAATATTGCCCGGCGACAGAGCCGATGAAACTGACCGGCGCGAAGACGGCGACGATCGTCAGGCTGATTGCGATAACCGCGAGGCCGATCTCGTCGGCGGCATCGATCGCGGCCTGCATCGCCGACTTGCCCATGCGCATATGGCGCACAATGTTCTCGATCTCGACAATGGCGTCGTCGACAAGAATGCCGGTCGCCAGCGTGATCGCGAGCAGGCTGATGAGGTTGAGCGAGAAGCCGAGCATCTTCATCACGAACAGCGCCGGAACGATCGACAACGGCAACGCGATGGCGGCGATGAGCGTCGCGCGCAGATCGCGCAGGAAGAGGAACACGACGACGACCGCCAGGGCAGCGCCCTCGAATAGCGTGTGCAACGCCGCGTCGTAATTGCCCTGGGTATAACGGACCGACGTGTCGATCAGCTTGAAGGCGACCTCGGGATGCGCCGCGGCAACCTTCTGCACGAATTTCTCGACCTTGTCGGCGACTGTCACGTCGCTTGCGCCCTTGGCGCGCAGAACGCCGAAAGCGACGATGGGATCACCGTTCAGCCGTGCGAAAGTACGGGGCGTCGCGGTCGTGTCGGTGACACGCGCGAGTGCATCGAGCCGTAGGCTGCCGCCGCGCGGCAGATGGATCGGCGTCGCCGCGAGTTCAGCAAGAGACTGCTGCGCGCCGGCCTCTTTCTGCGCCGCCTTGATCTGCGCGTCCGCCTCCGCGGCCGTGAGACCATGCATCGCCAGCGCAGCGGGATCGAGCGTAACGGAAATCTCGCGCGTAACGCCGCCGATGCGCTCGACGCTGCTGACGCCGGGCAGCGCCTTCAACCCGCCAATGACATCGGCATCGACGAACGCCGACAATTGCTCGGCTGTCAGCTTCGGCGACTCGGCGGCATAAGTGACGATGTTGAGGCCGACCGCGTCGATGCGCTTGACGGTCGGCGCGTCCGCGCCGCGCGGCAATTCCGGCGCGATATCCGCGACAGCGGTTTTGACCGCGCGGGTCGCCTTGTCCGTATCGACATTGAGGTTGAAGCTAATCGTCGTTGCCGAAATGCCGTCGCTGATCGACGACATGACGTGATGCACCCCGGCGACGCCGGAGACCGCCGCCTCGATCTTGCGGGTGACTTGTTGCTCGAGCTCGGTGGGAGTCGCGCCGAAATCGGTGACGACGATCGAGACGATGGGCGGATCGACATTGGGCAGCAGCGTGATCGGCAATTGCCGGAAGCTGACGACGCCGAGCGCAAGCGCGATAAGCGCGAGAAGGATGGCCGGTAGTGGGTTACGGATTGCCAGCGCTGAAACGTTGAGGGAAACGCCGCGGCCTGCCATGAACTTGAAACGATTCATCCAATGACTTTCAAAGCGAAATCAACGATGCGACCGGAGGCCGCCGGGAAACGTCCAGAACACGGACCAGAACACTGGCTCTCAAGCAAAATCCATGCTTCGAGGATTGATCCCAAGCGGACCCTCGGCTCTCGGCCGGCGCGCCCGACATAGGGCGGAAACCTTAAGAAGCTTCAAGCGGCCTTTCTCGCCCCCAACGGGTCCGACCGCTCGACTTGGCCCAAAGCCAGTTAGGGAGTAGCCTGAGAAATGGGCCTAAATTATGTAGTGCCGCCGCGCACGTCCCGCAAGCTTTCGCCTCTGGAATGACCTGCTGCGCACTGTGTAAGCATCTATACAGACAGCCTTTTATCGGATTTTATGGCCTGCTCTTAAAAACCGGAATCGCGAAAGAGTAGCCTGCAGATGAATGCCCGCTTGCGAAATGTCTCGTTGAATGCGACCGCACGCCCCATCGCGTCACGGCAAATGGGCCCCCGCCGCATCCTCTGCGTCTTCCCGCGCTACACGCCATCGTTCGGAACTTTCGAATATTCCTACGGCCTCACCATGGGCACGCGGGCGTTCATGCCGCCGCAAGGCATTCTGCTGATCGCTGCCGCGTTGCCGAAACATTGGCAGGTGCGCTTCATCGACGAGAACATGGAGCCGGCGACGGATCGCGACTTCGCCTGGGCGGATGCCGTTTTCGTCAGCGGCATGCACATTCAGCGTCGCCAGATTGATGATATCTGCCGCCGCGCGCATCGCTTCGGCAAGGTCACGGTGCTTGGCGGCCCCTCGGTCTCCTCCTGCCCCGAATATTATCCGAGCTTCGATTATCTGCATGTCGGCGAGGCGGGCGATGCGACCGACGATCTGATCGCCATCCTCTCCCATGACATCGCGCGGCCGGAGCAGCAGGTCGTGCTCAAGACGAAAACGCGGCGCGAGCTCACCGACTTGCCGGCGCCCGCCTATGAGCTGGCGAGGGTCGATCGCTACCTGCTCGGCTCGATCCAGTTTTCAAGCGGCTGCCCCTACAAATGCGAGTTCTGCGACATCCCCGGCCTCTACGGCCGCGTGCCGCGGCTGAAGACGCCCGAGCAGATCATCGCCGAACTCGACAAGCTGGTCGATGCCGGCGTCGTCGGCTCGGTCTATTTCGTCGATGACAATTTCATCGCCAACCGCAAGGCGGTCGCGGAACTTTTGCCGCATCTCATCGCCTGGCAGAAGCAGCGCGGCTATCCCGTCGGCCTCTCCTGCGAGGCAACGCTCAACATCGCCCGCACGCCGGAAATCCTCGCCATGATGCGCGAGGCCGGATTCGAGACGATCTTCTGCGGTATCGAGACGCCTGAGGCCGATGCACTCAAGGAGATCGACAAGAAGCAAAACCTCGCCATGCCGATCCTCGACTCGGTGCGGGCCATCAACCAGCACGGGATGCAGGTCGTCTCCGGCATCATCCTCGGCCTCGACAACGACACGCCGGACACCGGCCAGCGGCTTCTCGACTTCATCGCGCAGTCGCAAATTCCGATGTTGACCATCAATCTGCTGCAGGCGCTGCCGCAGACCCCGCTGTGGGACCGTCTCGCCAAAGCGGGCCGGCTCGACGACGACGAAAGCCGCGAGTCGAACGTGCGCTTCCTCCTGCCCTACGACGCGGTCGTGGCGATGTGGAAAGAGTGCATGAAGGGAGCCTATGAACCCGAGACGCTCTATAGCCGCTACCAATATCAGATCGAGAACACCTGGCCGAACCGGCTGAAGCGGCCAGCGAGCAAGGCGCGGCTCGCGCCGAAGAACATCCTGCGCGGGCTGGTGATGCTCACCAAGATTTTCTGGACGCTCGGCGTGCGCGCCGATTATCGCCGCACCTTCTGGAAATACACCTGGCCCTGGCTGAAGCACGGCGACGTCGAATTCGTCATCGCGACATCG
>JARLIV010000274.1 GCA_031291555.1 Methylovirgula sp.
CATAGATGCCGGCCGGGCATGAGGCGATTGTGCAGACGGCGATCTTGCCGTCGCCGGTCAGATTCGCAAGGTCGAAGCCGGGCTTAATGTCGAGCTTCGTCTTGCCGTCGGCGGGCTCGATCAGGACGAGATCATTGCCCAGGAGATCGCGGCGGCTGTGCGGGGCGAGGAGATTCTTCTTCTGCAGATAATCGACCCATTTCGTATCGGCGGAGATGAAGACATCCGCCGGCGCGCCCTGCTCGATCTGCTTGGCGAGCACACCCGACGAGCCATAGGAAAACACCGTCTCCTGTCCTTTTTCCTTGGCGAAGATCGGCGCGATGGCCTTAAGCGCGGTTGCGAGGCTCGCGGCGGCAAAAACCACGAGCTTGCTGCCCGTCTGCGCGCTTGCTCCGTCCGGGGGCGTTAGGGCCAAAAGCGCCAAGGCAAGAAATGCAGCAGCCCGTCGAACTGGAATAAGCATCGTAAGCCCCCAAAAATACATGAGATTGCACTGGATCGCGGCCGGAGATCCTTGGGCTTTATGCAATGTTTAACGAGAGGCGCGCAATAATTATCTGTGCACGAATTTATATAGCTTTGTGTTGCCTGCGCCTCCAAGCACGCCGCCCGCAGCCGCTCCGGGATATTCATGCCTTCGCCGTCTGACCCGCGCCATTCCGAAGCCCCGCTCATCGACGCGGTCAAAGTGAGCGGCGCGGAGACAAGACCCGGTGCAGTGACCTATCGCGTCCTCGATCCGGCGCGGGAGAACGGCGACAAGCGGGCCGAAACCCGAAAGCGCACCCGGCTGCGCTCGGGCAAAATCCTCGACGGCGCCAACAGATTCCTGATCGACTGCCAGATCCACGATCGTTCCGAGCATGGCGCCCGGCTGATCCTGGTGGCGAGGGTCAAATTGCCCCGTCGGATTCGGCTCTTCAGCGACCTCGACGGCGAATTGTTGGAAGGCGCCATCGCCTGGCAGCGCGGACAAAATGTCGGCGTAACTTTCCCGCCGCAAGCCAAACCCAATCTGACACCGGCGCAAATCACCGCCCTGCGCAAAAAAATCTACGTGGTTTGAAGCGTTTTCGAGCGAAGTGGATACCGGTTCGCGTAAAGAAAACGCGTCAAAACAAGATCACAGGCCTCGGTTCTCAGAACCAAAAGGGCTCTAAGTCTTGCGATCAGCGCGCGAGGATCAGGCCTTTGGTCGTGACGACCACCCATTGGCCATGGCGCTCCTCGATGGCCAGGATGCGGCCGCCTCCCGGCACGATCGAGCCGAGCACGACGCGATAGACGGCGTCGTCCTTGCCGACGATCAAAGCTTCGCCGTCATGCACGTAATGCAGCACGTAGGCGGTGAGGATCGGCTCCTTGTGGCGGGCCTGCTCAAGCGCGTCGGCCTGCCCCGCGTCGGGGCGGATCGTGCCCGTGGCCGAATAGTCGATCGCCCCGCGATCGGCGGACGCGTCGGCCACGGCTACGGGGGGATCGTCGCGATAGTTTGGCTGCGCGAAAATCATCAGATGCTCGAGGCCGTTGAACGTCGGCCGCGGATGCGCGCTCATATAGATCGCGAAACTCGCGCAGGCGATGGCCGCGGCCGTGCCAGTGCCCGCCAGCGCCCCATCGGCGAGAGATGTTTGACCCAGGCGGGCCTGCAGCCGTCGCCAGATCGGCACGCTGCCAGAAGCACGCAAGAGCTCCTGCACCCGCTCGTCCGTTGGCTCCCACTCCCGCTTCGCTTTGCCGCTCATCTTCCGCCGCCCTCAGTCCTTCGCCAGCCCACTCAGCCGATGAACTCACGCGCCTCCTTGAACGAGGTGAAGCGCCGCAGTCCGAGCAAAGTCTCGACCTCGATCGTCCCGTCGCCGAGAAGAACATAGGGCCGGTCTCTCAGCCGGCCGCGCTGAACCACATTCACGGGCGACTTTTTGTGCGGGGCGGCGGCGGCAGGGGCCTCGCCGGACCGCGCAGTCCGCTCCAACACTCTGTCGAAGAATTTGTTGAGAGAGCCGAAGCCGCTCTGCAACGCTCCGAGAACCGCGAGCCCGAAGCCGCTGAGGATCGTCGCTTGCGCAATCGCCGCCATGTCGAACGGTAGCTTATGCCCGAACGCCGCGGCGTAGAGCGTCAGCGCCGGCGCACCCGACAACAGCAGCGCCCATCCGAGCGCCACGACCATGAAGCCGATCCAAGTCAGTCGATCAAAAACCATCGTATCACCCCTGATTCAAAACCAAGCTCGGCGCATGCCTCGCGCTCACCGCGAAATGTCGCTTTTCTGAAAGAAATTGAGCTCCTGGATGAGAACGTCCTTGATGACGTTCGCATGGAGCCGCTGGTTGACTTTTTGCACCAACTCTTTGGTCAGCCCGTTGACGTCGTATTTTTCGAGATGGTGGAAATCGAGCGTCGTGTCCGAGTAGATTTTCCGGAACGCTTCATCGAGCACATAGACGTCCGGCGGGAGCGCCTCTCTCACCAGATTCTGGTTGTAGGTGTAGCCGAGCTCCGCAACGACATAGCCCTGGACGCTGCCGTCGGCGATCATCGGAACATTGATCACCGGCAGCTTCTTGTATTCGACCGCCTCGCCGGACGAATCGGAGACCGGGGCCTTAGTGGCAGGATTGTCGAGTTTCATGGAGACAGTGGCGAAGCTCGCCCCCGCGGTAAGCAGGCAAATCCAAGCGCAGCTCGCGATCAGCTTGATCATGATTGCTCGTACCTGCGGTAGATCGACGAAGAATAGGTGCCGTCCGATTCCTCGGTCTCGATGGCCCGGGCGATGAGCGAACAGACTTGCCGCACGGCTTTGAGATGAATCTCGAGCGTCGCGAGGTTGCGTTTGAGCTTGTCGCGCAAGCGCTCGAGCTCGCTGCGCATGCGCGCGTCGCGCGCCTGCGTGCCCAGCGCGCGCATGGCGCGATCGAGTTCGAGCAGCGCGTGGGTCTTGCGATGATTGAATTCGGAAAAATCCACGGGCCGATATTGTTCGAGCGTCGCGGTTTCGAGATCGACAAGGCGTTCGATGCGCTCGACGGTCTGGGAAAACGTCTCACGCAGAGCGGCGATGCGCGCCTCATCGGCCGCGGGCGTCTCGGCTATCCGTCTCGGCACTTTGTTCGCTGTGGAATCCGGCATCGCCATGGCTCGTCACGAATGTTTGGCCGTGGCCAGGGGAATGAACGCGGTGTGCAGTTCCCCGACCGGGTGCGATGCGTGATGCGTATGGCCGGACTTGCCGTGCTTCGGCCCGATGCCGAGATCGAGGTTCTTCGACAGATTCGTGCCGAGCTCCTGCGCGAGCATGGAGCGCCAGACGTCCGCGCCGGCTTCCTGCCCGAAGAATTCGTCGCTTTCTGGCAACATGTTTTCGACGAGGTTCTCCAGCAGGAGAGCAGCGATGCCCTGATAGGCTTTGGTCTCCGCGATATCCTTGGCCTTTTCCGGAGCCTGATTGGCGAAGCGCGGCGCCGCTATCGCCGGCAGCGGCGCGGGACGCGGCTCGGCAACGCCGCCGAGAACATCGGCGAATTGCGCTTTATCGACGCCGCCATCGGCGGCAAGGCGCGACAACCGCTCGGCCGCCGCCGTGGACTTCGCCGGATCGGCGGCACGGGCGACATCGAGCAGAATATCTGAAGGCGGATTGATCGACACGCAATCATTCCCTCTACGCGCAATGCGATAGGTCGTATGCTGAAGATGGGCCACCTGGCTTACGGGAGGCTTGCGCCCTTGCGGTTCATCTCCGCTTCGATGGCAACATCGAGATCGCGGCGCTCCTCGGCGCGGCGCTGCTGTTCCGCCGCCGTCTCAAGCGCGCGTTCCATCTGACCCGCCCGGCGGCGGCATTCGAGCAGAACTTTAGCCTGCTCTTCGGCCTGCTCGGCAAAGCGCCGCTTGGCGCGGCCGACCGCCTGCAGCTTGTCGGCGAGCGTCTTCATATAGCCCGGCGTATAGATATGATTCTCGTCGAGATAGGAGACGAGCCGCGCCTCGGTCTCTTCGGCGCTCGCCTGCTGACGCTGGAGCGTGGCAAGTTTGAGCTCGCCGATTCGGCGGATGTC
>JARLIV010000275.1 GCA_031291555.1 Methylovirgula sp.
CGCCAACCGAGCGCACACGGCGATTGCCGAGGTGATCGATGTCGTCGATCTCGCCACGGCCATCACGCAGATCGACGAGTGCCTTCGCCACCGCGATGATGTCGGCCTTGCGCAACACGCGCATTGTATCGGGCGCATCGAGATCGAGGCGCATGTTCATTTTGACGCGGCCGACGGCCGAAAGGTCGTAACGTTCGGCATCGAAGAACAGCGAATGGAACATCGCTTCCGCCGTCTCGATCGTCGGCGGCTCGCCGGGGCGCATCACGCGATAGATGTCGAACAACGCTTCCTCGCGCGAGGAATTCTTGTCCACCGCGAGCGTGTTGCGGATGTACGGCCCGATATTGACGTGGTCGATGTCGAGAATCGGCAGTTCGGCGAAGCCCGCCTCGATCAAGGCCGGCAGGGTCTTCGCCGTGATCTCGTCGCCCGCCTCGGCGAAGATTTCGCCGGTGTTGGGATCATAGAGATCGGTCGCGATGTACTGACCATGCAGATCCGCATCCTGGGCGCGGATCGCCTTTAGGCCCTTCTCGACCAATTGCCGGGCCGAGCGGATCGTGAGCTTCTTGCCCGCCTCGACCGCAACTTCGCCGGTATCGGCATCGATCAGGTTTTCGCTGACCTTGACGCCCTTCATCCGCTCCGGATCGAAGGGCACGCGCCAGCCTTCACCATCCCGCGTATAGGTGATGGTGTTATAGAACGTGCTGAGAATCTCTTCGCCGTCCATGCCGAGCGCATAGAGCAGCGACGTCACCGGAATCTTGCGGCGGCGGTCGATACGCGCATAGACGATGTCCTTGGCGTCGAACTCGATGTCGAGCCAGGAGCCGCGATAGGGAATAATGCGGGCGGCAAAGAGCAGCTTGCCCGAGGAATGGCTCTTGCCCTTGTCGTGATCGAAGAAGACGCCCGGCGAACGATGCATCTGCGAGACGATGACGCGCTCGGTGCCGTTGACGATGAAGGTGCCGTTCGAGGTCATGAACGGCATGTCGCCCATATAGACGTCCTGCTCCTTGATGTCCTTGACGGACTTGGCGCCGGTCTCGGGATCGACGTCGAATACGATGAGGCGCAGCGTGACCTTCAGCGGCGCGGCAAAGGTCATGCCGCGCTGACGACACTCATCGACATCGTATTTCGGCGGCTCGAAGACATATTTGACGAATTCGAGCAGAGCGACATTGGCGAAATCGGAGATCGGGAAGACCGAGCGGAACACCGCTTCGAGGCCTTCATCCGGGCGCCCGCCCGCCGGCTCGTCGACGAGCAGGAATTGATCGTAGGACGCCTTCTGAACTTCAATGAGATTGGGCATCTCCGCCACTTCGCGGATGTGCCCGAAAAACTTGCGAACCCGCTTCCGGCCAGAAAATGTTTGCGTTATTGGTTGGGCCATCTTGCTCCTCGCAGGTTAGTTTGCGCGGGACGCCGCCTGCGTCCCCGAAACGTTGCGCGGGCCCAAAGGTCCGCAGGGTGTTTCGCGCCCTTCCTCTTCAAAAAGCGTCACCGACCAGCCGGAAGTGGAACGGCTGAACGGCCCCGAAGCAAGCCTCGGAGCCGTCCGATCGGGAAAACGGAATCGCGGGAGGCGATTCCGCCAGAACTCACTTGAGCTCGACCTTGGCGCCGACCTTCTCGAGGGTCGCCTTGATCTTTTCGGCCTCTTCCTTGGTCGCGCCTTCCTTGACCGGCTTCGGCGCGCCTTCGACGAGATCCTTGGCTTCCTTCAGGCCCAGGCCGGTAACGGCGCGGACTTCCTTGATGACCTCGATCTTCTTCTCGCCGACGGCAGCCAGGACGACCGTGAACTCGGTCTTCTCCTCGACCGGAGCGGCCGCGGCACCGCCAGCAGCCGGGCCAGCGGCAACGGCGACCGCCGCAGCGGCGGAGACGCCCCACTTGGCTTCAAGCAGCTTGGCGAGTTCGGCCGCCTCGAGCACCGTCAGGCTCGAAAGGTCGTCGACGATTTTTTCCAGATTGGCCATTTGATGTCTTCCTTCGAAATTGGTCGTGAATTGCTGAAAGTCTGGGGCGCGCCGTCAGGCTGCGTCCTTGTTCGCATAGGCTGAAACGACGCGTGCAAGCTTGGCGGCCGGCGCGGTCGAAAGCTGGGCGAGCTTCGTCGCCGGCGCCTGGATGAGGCCGACGAGCTTGGCCCGCAATTCGTCCAGAGACGGCAGAGTCGCGAGCGACTTGATCGCCTCGGGATTGAGCGCGGTTTTTCCCATCGCGCCGCCGAGGATGACGAGCTTCTCGTTCTCCTTGGCGAAGCCGACGGCAACCTTGGCCGCCGCCACTGGGTCTTGCGAATAAGCAAGCAGCGTTGGACCCTTCAGCAGGCTCGCGATCGAGGCTGCATCGGTTCCTTCCAGGGCGATCTTGGCAAGGCGGTTCTTGGCGACTTGAACCGCGGCGCCCGCATCGCGCATCTGCTTGCGCAGAGCTTGCATCTGGGCCACCGTCAAGCCGGAATAATGCGCCACCACCACAACCGACGTCTCGCGAAAGACCTCGTTCAGAGCGGTGACAGCGGCTTTCTTTTCAGCTCTGTCCACAATACTCTCTCTGTCTCGCGGGCAATTTCTGCCCGCTGGTTGCGTCAGCCGGCTCATCGCACGGCGCTACGCCTGTCCTCCGGAACGCTCCGCGCCCCGGACAGAGGGATTCGACCAAAATCAAAGGCTGCAGGAACTGCCGCACCTGCGCTTCGTATTCCGCTCTGACCCCGTCTATGCTGGCCTCCGCCGCGCGCCGCCGGGAACCGGAAACGCGCCTTGAACATTAAGCCTTTGCGGGTCAGCCCCGCGCGGGCACCGGCAGTCTCGGACAGGACATGGCCGGATTGAGCCGAGCCACGGCCGAAGCCAAGCCCGGTTCACCGGCCAATCCGCCGCGTCCTTCCACACCGTTGAGGCGATGCCCCTGGCGGCATTTCGAGACACGGAAGCTAAATGGGTTCGGGGTTGCGGCCTTCGCCGACAACCCCGGTCTATCTATTTAACGGCAAGCATCGAAGATGCCAAGGGCTGATTCAGTTTTTTTTCGACTTGTCAAGGCGGGCCCGAAGACCCTCCCCGGCCCTCTTACACGCGCACTGTGGCGGGATCGACCTTGACCCCCGGCCCCATCGTCGAAGAAATGGCAACACGTTGAATATAGGTGCCTTTCGCGCCCTGGGGCTTGGCCTTGTTCACGGCGTCGACGAAGGCCGCGATGTTCTCGACAAGCTTGGCCTCGTCAAACGAAGCCTTGCCGACGCTGCCTTGAACGATGCCGGCCTTCTCCACACGAAATTCGACGGCGCCGCCCTTCGAGGCCTTCACCGCCGCGGCGACATCCATCGTCACGGTGCCGACCTTCGGGTTCGGCATCAGGCCGCGCGGGCCCAGCACCTTGCCGAGACGGCCGACGAGCGGCATCAGGTCCGGGGTGGCGATGCAGCGGTCGAAGTCGATCTTGCCGCCCTGCACTTCGGCGACGAGATCCTCGGCCCCGACGACATCGGCGCCGGCGGCCTTGGCCTCGTCAGCCTTGGCACCGCGGGCGAAAACCGCGACCCGCAGGGTGCGGCCCGTGCCGTTCGGCAGGTTGACGACGCCGCGGACCATCTGGTCGGCGTGCTTGGGATCGACGCCGAGATTCATCGCGATTTCGACCGTCTCGTCGAACTTGGTGTTCGCCCGTTCCTTGACGAGCTTCACCGCCTCGGCGATCGGATAGAGCTTGGTACGCTCGATGCCCTCACGGGTCTTGATGACGCGCTTTCCGATATGGCTCATGGCTTCACCCCACCACTTCGAGGCCGATCGAACGGGCCGAGCCCTCGATCATCTTGGCGGCGGCTTCGACCGTCGCGCAGTTGAGGTCGGGCAGCTTCTTGGCCGCGATCTCGTTGATCTGCGCCCGCGTTACTTGCCCGACAAAGCCGCGACCTGTGGTCTTTGCGCCCGTGGTGATGCCAGCCGCCTTCTTCAGAAAATAGGCAACCGGCGGCAGCTTCATCTCGAAGGTGAAGGAGCGGTCCTGATAGGCGGTGATGACGACGGGGATCGGCGTCCCCTTCTCCATCTGCGCGGTCTTCGCGTTGAAGGCCTTGCAGAATTCCATGATATTGAGGCCGCGCTGACCGAGCGCCGGACCGATCGGCGGCGACGGATTGGCGGCGCCGGCCGGCACCTGCAATTTGATGTAGCCGGCAACTTTCTTTGCCATTTCAATCTCCTACAAGCCGAACTTCACAGCCCGGTTTATTGTGGATCGTGGTGCGAAAGGAACTCCCGGCGGCAAACCGGGCCTTTCTCCCACAGCGGAAGGGCGACGCTTTAGGGCATCGCCCGATACGGCGCAAGCGCCGAAATTTTCTCCTCGCGTCATTGCGAGCGAAGCGAAGCAATGACGAGAAGAAACCAAAGCGGACGAGGCTTAAACCTTCTCGACCTGCGAATATTCGAGTTCGACCGGGGTCGCACGGCCAAAGATCGAGACCGCGACCTTGACGCGTGAGCGCGCCTCGTCGACCTCCTCGACCGTGCCATTGAACGAGGCGAACGGCCCATCGGCGACGCGCACCGTCTCGCCGATCTCATACGAGATCGAGGACTTCGGCCGCTCAACACCCTCGGCGACCTGGCCCTTGATCCGGTCCGCCTCGGCGTCGGAAATGGGCATCGGCTTCTTGTCGGCGCCGAGGAAGCCCGTCACTTTGGGCGTGTTCTTGATGAGGTGATAGACATCGTCCGTCAGGTCGCATTTGACGAGCACGTAGCCGGGGAAGAATTTCCGCTCCGAGCTCACCTTGCGGCCCTTGCGCACCTCGACGACCTGCTCGGTCGGCACGAGGATTTCCTCGAACTTGTCGGCGAGATTGCGCTGCGCCGCCTGCTCGCGGATCGATTCGGCGACCTTCTTCTCAAAATTGGAATAGGCGTGGACGATGTACCAGCGCATGCTCATGACGAATCCGGAAAGCTCCAAAATCAACGCCGCGGTTTAATGTCCGACATTCAGGACGAAGCGGACGACCAGCTGCAGAACCTCATCGACGGCGAGGAAAAACAGGCTCGCCAGTATGACCATCAAAATGACGAGGCCGGTCGTGATCATCGTCTCGCGCCGAGTCGGCCAAGTGACCTTGGTGGCCTCCTGACGGACTTCCTGAATGAATTGCAACGGATCGGCCATTGTCGCTCAACCACCCGATTTACTGGAATTTTTTCGCCTGATTCGCCGCTCGAGGGCGCAAGCGGGCCGCGGCTGCTATACCCGCAGGCGGGTCAGGCTAAAAAAGTCGCGGCGCGGAGCCAGCCGGCCACGCGCCACATGTTTGCTATATAGTGCAGGCTGCGGGCAAGGCCAAGCGAATTCTCGCGCCCACCCCGGCCCGGCGCTCAGATCGCGTAATCCTCCTCGAAGGAATGGGTGTTGCGGAGCCGGACGAAGACGCGGTCTTCGACCTTCAACGCCAGGTCGCGGTAGGCCTGGGTCGTAAGCTCCGCGTCGATCGGCCTCTGGTCTTCGAGCCCGATGAGCTCGACATTGACCGCCGCGCCGGCAAAGCCGACATGGGTCACCCTCGCCGCGATCGACCCGCTGCCACCGGCGCGCGAGATTTCGATATCATGCGGCCGCACGAAGGTGACGGCTTGCTCTTCCCCCGCCGCCAGCTCGCGCGCGGCCGCTGCGCGGCCGTGGAACAGGTTGTAATTGCCCAGGAAGCGGAAGACGAACGGATTCGCCGGGTGTTCGTAGACTTTCTCCGGCGAATCAAATTGCTCGATACCGCCAGCGTTCATCACCGCCACGCGATCAGCGACTTCGAGCGCCTCCTCCTGGTCATGCGTCACGAAGATCGTCGTGACCTTGATCGTATTGTGCAATTTGCGCAGCCAGCGGCGCAGTTCACGCCGCACGGTGGCATCGAGCGCGCCGAACGGTTCGTCGAGCAAAAGCACTTGCGGCTCAACCGCCAGAGCGCGGGCGAGTGCGACGCGCTGGCGCTGGCCGCCGGAAAGCTGGGATGGATAGCGCTGAGCGAAATTGCTGAGCTGGACGAGCGACAAAAGCTCCTCGACCTTCGCCTTGATCTGGGCGTTCGACGGGCGCTGACGCCAGGGCTTGGCGCGAAGGCCGAAGGCGATGTTCTCGAATACGCTCATCTGCTTGAACAGAGCGTAGTGCTGGAAGACAAAGCCGATCTTGCGCTGGCCGAGGTCGGTATCGGAGACATCGACGCCGTCGAAGAGCACCTGGCCGCCGGGGTCGGCCGCCTCAATGCCGGCGATGATGCGCAGAAGCGTCGTCTTGCCGGAACCGCTCGGCCCCAAGAGCGCGACGAGCTCGCCCGACTCGACCTTAAGGTTCACGCCCTTCAGCGCTTGGAACGAGCCGTAGCTCTTGCTGATCTGACGAACTTCGATGCTCATCGAGCTTCACCTCATTGACGGCAGAGGCAGCGGTCGCGGCCGCCTCAGCCTGTTTGGTCTTGAACTCAACCGCGGCCTTGATGACCAGGGTGACGACGGCCAGCAGGGCGAGCAGTGTCGAGACGGCGAAGGCCCCCTGCATATTATAGCCATCCCAAAGCTTCTCGACCCGGAGTGGAATCGTGTCGTTGGAATCGATGTGGCCGGAGACGACCGAGACCGCGCCGAACTCGCCGAAGGTGCGCGCGGTGCACAGGATCGCCCCATAGAGCAGGCCCCAGCGGATGTTCGGCACCGTCACCTTCCAGAATGTGCGCCAGCCGCTAGCGCCGAGCGAGAGCGCGGCCAGCTCCTCGTCCGAGCCCTGGGTATCCATCAGCGGGATCAGCGAGCGCGCAACGAAGGGAAAGGTGACAAAGGCCGTCGCGATCACGATCGCCAAGGGCGTGAAGATGATGCCGGTATAGCTATTGGCGAAGGTGAACGGCCACCAATGGCCGGAAAATCCCTGCCAGGTCAGCGATGTCGGGTCCGGCCACGTCACGTTCGTTCCCCAGTCGCCGAAAATGCCGCCGCGGCCGAACCAAAGCACGAAAATAAGGCCGGCGATGAC
The DNA here is from genome assembly GCA_031291555.1 of Methylovirgula sp. Taxonomy (GTDB): domain Bacteria; phylum Pseudomonadota; class Alphaproteobacteria; order Rhizobiales; family Beijerinckiaceae; genus Methylovirgula. Next base: position 7,048 of record JARLIV010000275.1, read on the forward strand.
AGGCGAGATCGAGAACGGCAGGTCAATCAAGCTCAGCAGCAGTACCCGGCCGCGAAAGCGGAATTTGGTAATCGCCCAGGCGGCGGCGAGGCCGAAGACGATGTTGAGCGGCACGACGATGGCGGCAACGCCGCAGCTCATGCGGATCGCGCTCCACGTGCGTTCCGCCTGATCGGTCGCGGCAAGCAGCCGGTGTTTCTCAAAAAAAGTCAGGTGCGTGGCGGGGCCGGGCGGCGGCGGAAAGAAAACGTGCCAATAAGCGGCAAACCCGTTCGCCAAGGCCTGGGTGAAGACATTGGCGACGGGCAGGACGATGAACAAGGCCAGAAACAGAACCGCCACGGCCACCAGCAGGCGCCCGACAAGCGAGCGCTTCGCCTTGGGCGCCGCCGCCGGCTTCACTGCCGTTTGAAGAATTGATGCGCTGGACATGGATCGCCCTACACCGCCGCTTGCGACCGGCGCCGCGACCAATGTTCGATGCCGTTGATGCCGAGCAGAGTCAGCAGCGAGAACAACAGCAAAACGACGCCGATCGCAGTTGCCTGCGCCGGTTCGAATTCATCGAGCTTGATGACGATCTGCAGCGGTACGATCTGCGACTTGCCGGGAATATTGCTGGCGATGAAAATCACCGAGCCGTATTCGCCGATAGCCCGGGCGAAGGCGAGCGCGACGCCGCTGAGCCAGGCCGGAAAAATCTCCGGGAAGATCACCCGCCGGAAGGTCAGAAGACCATTGGCGCCCAGACTATAGGCGGCCTGCTCATATTCCGGATCCCATTCCTGCAGCACCGGCTGCACCGAGCGCACGACGAACGGCAGACCGACGAAGATAAGCACGATGACGATGCCGGTATTGGTGTTGCTGAAGGGAAAGTTGAGCCAAGCGAGCGCACCGTCCGGCAGCGGATTGGGATGGCCAAAACGGCCGGCAAGCCCATTGAGGAAAGCCGTTGCATGGTCGCCGAAGCCGCCGATCCACCCATCGGTGAGATAGAGGTTGGAAAAGGTGATGCCCGCAACGGCCGTCGGCAGCGCGAAGGGGAAATCGATCAGCGCATCGAAGAGGCGCCGGCCGGGGAAAGGCTCGCGCACCAGGACCCAGGCGACGATCAGGCCGAAGACGCCGTTGATGACCGCCGCCAGCACCGAGGCGCCGAGCGTAAGCCGATAGGCGGCGACGACGACCGGATCGGTGATTGTCGCGACGAACTGCGCCCACGAAAGCTGCGCCGTCTTCAAGACCAAACCCGCGAGCGGGATAAGGACCAAAAGCGAGAGATAGAAAAGCGTATAGCCGAGTGTCAGCCGAAACCCGGGAATGACCTTGCCCACACCAGCCATTTCGAACTCTCGCGAGAGGCGCGCCCGAGGCCGCCGTTACCCGAACGCTTTCTATTTCGTCGGCTTATATATCTGATCGAACACCCCGCCATCGGCAAAGAAGGTCTTCTGCGCGCGTGGCCAGCCGCCAAAGGTCTGGTCCACGGTGAAGAGCTTCACCGGCGGGAAGGTGCTGCTATACTTCTTATACACCTCGACGTCGCGCGGCCGATAATGCCATTGCGCGATGATGTCCTGCGCCTCCGGCGAGTAGAGGTATTGGAGATAGGCCGTGGCGACGGCGCGCGTACCCTTCTTATCGACGACGGTGTCAACGACCGCGACCGGCGGCTCGCCGAGCACGCTCACCGTCGGATAGATGATTTCGAACTTGTCTTTGCCGAATTCGTCGCTGGCAAGATAAAGCTCGTTCTCCCAATTCAAGAGCACATCGCCGATGCCCTTCTGGGCGAAAGTGACCGTCGCGCCGCGCGCGCCGGTGTCGAGAACCGGGACATGCTTGTAGAACTCGGTAATCGCCGCCAGAGCCGCGGCGTTCTTGTAGGCCGGAAAATCTTTTGCCGTCTTGCCGTCGGCGATCGAGGCCGCGAGGCCTTCCTTCGTCGAAAGGTCATAGGTCTTGGCTCCGGCGGTGGCGCCCCAGAGACCGAGGAAGGCCCAGCGCCCTGCCCCGCTGACCTTCGGATTGGGGGCGATAATCTGAACGCCGGGGCGCAGCAGATCCCTCCAGTCGTGGATGTGCTTCGGATTACCCTTGCGCACCAGGAAAGCGACCGTCGACGTATAAGGCGCGGAATTATAGCGGAACCTATCCTGCCAGCCGGGCTTGACGAGCCCTGCCTTCCGGATCGCGTCGATATCCCAGGCCACGCCGAGGGTTACGACATCCGCCTGGAGTCCATTGACGACCGAGGCCGCTTGCTTGCCGGAGCCGCCATGCGACTGCTCGATCGTGACCTTGGTGCTGGCCTTCTTCAAATAATCGGCCGCGAAGGCATCGTTGATCGCCTCGTAAAGCTCGCGTGTCGGATCATAAGATACATTGAGCAAAGTAACAGGCTGACCGCCTTCGGCAGATTTCCAGCTGCCGGCCGCCAGGGCGATGCCCGCAAAACCGATGGCGAGCACCGTCTTAAATCCGGAAATGCGCATAAAACCCCCTTCAAAGGACGTCAAATCGGCCACCGATCGCCGCGATCACGGCTTCGGGGAGCGCCAAAGAAGCGGCTTTATAGAATGAAGTCAACTATTAAGACTATAATTTTTATATACAATTAAATCTTGGAAGGAATATAAGGCGTTAGCCGGGTTAGTCCGGTGAACATCCCCTCACTTGCTCTCCTCGTTGGCAAACGATCATGGCGTCCCGGATCTGGTTGCCGATGTCGACCATCGAGCCCGGGCTGTGCGGCAGCAGAATCACCTTCGCGCCGGATTGGATGCCAATCTCCCGGATCGTGTCGAAATATTGCGTCATCAGCAGCGTGCGCAGCACTTCGGCGGGCGATGTCTGGGCCGCCGAGGCGAGGCTCGCCACAGAATCATTGAGGCCGGCGACGATGGCCTTGCGCTGATCGGCGATGCCTTTTCCCTGCAGCGCCTTCGACTCTGCCTCGGCCTCTGCCGCCTTGACCGCCAGAATCTTGTTGGCCTCGGCCTTGGCCTGGGCGGCGAGCTGGAGGCGCGACTGCGCCTGGATCTCGTTCATTGCGGCGACGACGGCGCTGTCAGGTTGCACGTCGACGACGAGCGAGCTTACGATTTCGAAGCCGTATTGCTGCATCAATTGCGACAGATGCTGCGTTACCGCCTGAGCGACATCGTCTTTCCGCTCAAAAACCTCATCGAGCGTCATGGCCGGAATTTTCGAGCGCGCGACGTCAAGCACATAGGCCTGGATCTGTGCCTTGGCATCCGACAGCGTGTAATATGCCTCGCGCTCCCGGCCCGCGACGACGCGGTAATTGACGGCGATATTGACCTTCACGAAAACATTGTCCTTGGTCTTCGTATCGGCCGTAATGGTGTTCTGTTCGATCTTCAGCGACAGGATCGCCGCCAGCCGGTCGATATAGGGGAATTTGAGGTGCAGGCCGGGCTGGACGACGCGGTGGAACCTGCCGAACCGCTCGATGATTCCCGCATGCGCCTGCTGGATCGTGAAGATCGATCGCAGGATCGGGATGAACACGATGAAGGCGAAGACGAGCAGCAGGACGCCGAAAATTTCTTCGATCATAACGTCTCCCCTTCGGCCGGCGGTCCGGCCTCAAAATTTATAGGCCACCAATATCGCGCCGAACGCCATGAGAGCGACGCCCAGCCAATTCGCCAAGGTGAGCTTTTCACCCAGAAATATGACACCAAAAAGCGCGACAAGAACGACGCTCAGCTTGTCGATCGGCGCGACCTTGGCGGCCTCGCCGAGCTGGAGCGCGCGAAAATAGCAAAGCCAGGAGGCGCCGGTCGCCAGCGCCGAAAACGCAAGGAAAAGCAGGCTGCGGGCGGAGATAGAATTCAGCGGCTGCCATTGCCGCGCCGCGCTGACGACGGCGAGAGTCAGAAGCAGCACGAAAGCCGTCCGGATCAAAGTCGCAAAATTCGAATTGATATTCTCAACACCAAGCTTGGCGAGGATCGCCGTCAGCGCGGCGAAAAAAGCCGAAAGCCCGGCCCAAACCTGCCACGAAAAGGCTGATTGCATCGTTCTCCCCCGTCAACGCGACGATTGCCGATCATGCGTTGGCAACACAGCTACGGCTGGCCGGCAGACGCCCGAACAACCGGGCCAAGACCGCTCACTTTTCCCGAAAAGCCAGCCTCATCGCGTCGAACACCGGCTCGACAAGAAATCCGAGGACGGTGCGTTCGCCGGTCGAAAAGATCACTTCCGCCGGCATACCAGCGCGCAGATGCCCCTTCATTTCGGCGGGAATGTCCGTATGGGAGAGCGCGATCTGCGCAAGAAAATAAGGCTGGCGCGTTGTCTCGTCGATCAGCCGATCCCGCGATATGGTCCCCACCTTTCCCAATATCACCGGAGTGCTCCGGGAATGGAAGGAGGGAAAGCGCACCTCGGCGACCATGTCGTCGCGGATATTGTCCACGTCCACCGGCTGAACCTTCGCCTCGACGATCATTTGATCGTCCTGGGGTGCGATTTCCAGTAGGACATCGCCCGGCCGCAGCACCTGGCCGACGGTCGTCACCTTCAGGTTTTGTACGGTTCCCGAGCGCGGCGCGAGGAGGATCGTGCGATGCAGCGAATCCGAAGCTACGCGCAAGCGGTCCGCGGCATCCGAAACCTTTTCGCGTACGCCCTCCAGCGAGGAGGCGACATCCTCCTCAAATTTCTGCTGCTGGGTCCGGATCTGAAGTTCAATGTCGGCAATGCTGTCGGCCGCCTTGGCCTTGTCGACATTATTACGCCCGAGAACGCCTTCAAGCCGTGCCTGCTCGCTTTCGAGCGCATCCCTGCGCGACTTTTCGACAAGTCCCCGCTCGGCCAGCGCGTTTATATCGACAAGCTCGTCGGAGATGAGAGCGAGCTGCTTCTCGGCCGCGGCGCGCTCGACCTTCAATCCTTCGATCTCGTCCCTCAGGATCGCCTCGCGATTCCGAAGAATCGAGGTTTGGTCATCGAGCGAAGCCCGCCGCTGCGCGAAGGTGGCGCGCTGATCCTCCAGAATCTGACTGACGCTTTGGATATTGCCGCGACCCAAAAGGTCCTGGGGAAAGGCGATCTGCGGCGCCCGATCGCGTTCGGCGAGCAGACGCGCCGCCTCTGCCCGCAGCGAATCGAACTGGTTTTGCAGAATATCGAGTTCGGCCTTCGCTTGCGTGTCGTCGAGACGGAAGAGGACGTCTCCCTTGCGGACCTCGGCGCCCTCTCGCGTATCGATCTCCCGGACGATGCCCCCCTCAAGATGCTGCACAAGCTGAAGACGCGTTTCATCCGCCACCGCACCCGCCGCCACGACAGCGCTGTCGATCTCGGACCACGCAGCCCAGGCGCCGACACCACCAAAGCAGGTCAGCACGACAATGTAGCCAAGCAGGGCGATCGGCTTGTAATTGCTTGAGTAGGGAGAAGGTTTGAGCATCGCTGATCGCAATTCGCGAGGTGAAGGAATCAGGCGGCCGACACGGGTTGCACCCTGCCGCGGCCGGTATCCGGGATGGCCACGACGCGGTTTTCGAGAAGCGCATTCACGATCTGCTCACGCGGGCCCACGGCGTGAATTCGCCCGGCGTGCATAACTGCGATAAAATCGGCGAGCGAAAGAATATTCTGCTTGTGGCTGACGATCACGACGCTGCGGCCGACCCGCTTCAGCGTCGCGATCGCCTGCAGAAGTGCCCTTTCGCCAAGAGAATCCAGGCTCGAATCCGGCTCGTCGAGCACGACGAACGCCGGCAATCCGTAAAGCGCGCGGGCAAGCCCGATCAATTGCCGCTGACCGCCTGAGAGCGCATGCCCGCCCTCCCCGATCTGCGTATTATAGCCGTCGGCGAGCTGCTGGATCATTTCGTGCACACCGGCGATCTCCGCAGCGGCGATAATTTCCTTGGCGTCCGCATCCGGGGCAAAGCGCGAGATATTCTCGCCGACGGTTCCGGGGAAGAGTTCGACGTCCTGAGGAAGATAGCCGATGTTGTGGCCGAGATCGTCCGGATTCCAGTGGCTGAGTTCGGAACCGTCCAGCCGCACGGTTCCCGACGAGGGTGGCCAAACGCCAGTCATCACACGCAGAAGACTGGACTTGCCGGCGGCGCTCGGACCAACGAGGCCGAAAACGGCCCCGGCGGGAATGTCTAGCGTGACGTTGCTCAGGATCGGCGTGTGACGGCCGGGGGCATGCGCGCCGACGTTCTCAAACGTGATGCGACCGCGCGGATCGGGCAGCTTCAGAACGGCAGGCGCAGGAGGCGCATGTTGCAGCAGGCCGGTAAGGCGCCGGCGCGCTTCCCGCGTCGCGGTGAACTGCTTCCACTGGCCGATCGCGATCTCGACCGGACTGAGCGCCTTGCCGACGATGATCGATGCCGCGATCATCATGCCCGGCGTCACCTGCCGCTGGATCACCAGATAGGCGCCAAGACCTAGGACAAGGCTCTGCAGGAACATCCGGGTGAAGCGCGTTGCGGAAATGACGACGCTGCTGTGGTCGCTCGCCAAGGATTGCCAATTCAGCGCGGCTTCGTGGTCCCCGGCCCAGCGCAGGCGCAGGCTCTCGGTCATGCCCATCGCCTGCAGAACTTCCGCATTCCGGAAGGTGCTGATCGCCCGAGTGGTCGCAACATGAGCGCTGCGCGAGGCCTGATCAAGAGAGCGCCGTGTCAGCCATTCGTTGGCGGCGGCGAGCGAAAAGGTGATGAGGCCCGCCGCGACGGCCAGAATGCCATAGAGCGGATTGAGGAAGAAAGCCGCGGCCAAATAGATCGGAACCCAGGGGATATCGCAACAGGCGAGAAGACCGGAACCCGTGTAGAATTCGCGGATCGTGTCGATGTCCTTGAGGCATTGGGCGTGGCGCGCCGAGGGCTGCAGGACACTCGCCTTTTGTACGGCGCGGAAGACATCCGCGCGAGCCGTCTGGTCGAACAGGACCCCCGACCTTATGAGCAGCTTGGCACGCAAGGCTTCGAGTGTGGCTGTCGTCGCGTAGATGAAACCGACGATCAGCGTCAGAGCTACGAGCGTGGCGAGATTCCGGCTCGTCAGCACGCGATCGTAAACCTGCAGCATGTAGATCGGCCCCGCGAGGCCGAAGAGATTGATGAAGAAGCCGAAGATAATCGCCGTCAGAAAGGCGGGCCGCGTCGCCCGCATCGCCAACTGGAGGGCATTGGCCCCGTCGTGGGGCTCGTCGCGCTGAATTTTTCCGTGGTACGTCATGGTCTCCGCCGACGTCTTGAATCGCGATCCGACGCTTGCTCACGCCCCGAACCAAACGCTCGGCTGTCCGAACCGATACTCGATTCTCCTGCGCAGGCAGAAGAGGCACGATCGATGACGCTTACAGGGAGAACGCTTTGAGGGCCGCACCAAGCGAACGCGGTTACGCCAGTGCGGCACCCGCTGACGTCAGATGATAGCCCAAAGCTGCGACTTCGAGCAGATCGTCCGCAGAAAGCGTGTTCTTATACCCTGGCCAGGCAAAGGCGTTGAAGGGATCCTCGCCCGAGGACAGCGTGCCGGCCTGAGAGACCGACGAATACGAGGCCCAGTCGGCGATATCGCCGCCATATTTCGCGGCATTGTTGAAATTGCCCTCATGCGTCACGCCGCCGTTGGCGGAGAAGTACCCTCCGTTTGCAGAGAGCGAGAGCACATTCGGCGAACTGTAGTTGAAGAGATCCAGCGGCGTGTATGTCTTGACTCCATTGTAGGTCACGGTTCCTTCCATCGCGACCCGCCCCATGACTTCGGTGATCTCGTGCTCCGCAACCGCCTGGAGGCTGAACTGCGTGCCGGATGTACTCATTGAGCTGTAATTCCAGGAATAGCCCGTTCCGCTCAATGTGCTGAAGCCGATGTAGCCATCGACGGATGTGGTGCTGCCGCTGGTGCCGCTGATCAGGCCGAGCGCCTTCGCCTCCGCGCTGGTGACGAAGAACTGTCCGTTCGTCGGCTCGTTCGAAGCCGTGAACGTATAGCCGTCATTCGCGAGCGCATGCGTGACCGTCGAATAATTCGTCAGATAGCCGTAGCTTTCACTCTCGCCGAGGGCGCTGGGGGACAGAGAAGAGCCCGCGATCTCGCTCCAGCCGACGTTAATATAAACGATGTCCGTCGACGAGGCGGTGTAGTCGGAAACCAGGGTCTGCGCAGCCGCGATGACCGCTGATGTGAACCCGGACGGCGCATTGGCGACGGACTTGTCCCAGACAAGTTCAATCTCGAGCTTGCTCCCTGTCGCGCTCACCAGTGTCGGCGCGGGGGTCGCAGGTGCAGACGAGGTGGTATGAGAGTTGCTCGAACCAAAGGGGCCGTGCGATATCAGACTCACCGGCGAAAGAGCGCCGGAATCATTCATCAGCAATTCCTGGCCAAGACCATGATTGGCGCTACCGGACGACAACGGCAGCACGCCAGCACCATGTCCATCGAGGTAGGAATGATCCAGAAACGGGAATGTCATCTCGTTGGCTCCTGGCGCGATAACTGCTCAAGCATGAGCCGGGGCCGCAAAACGGCGGCGGTTTCGCGAATCTAAAACGCATCCTCTAAATTTTGCTCGCGTTCTTGTCAGTTGACAAGCGTAGGACCGCTCCGAGCCGTACGACACACGACATTGGTTAAAATAGCTTTTCTGTCAGGCTTCCAATCAGTCTGATCAATTGCTGAATCGATTTACCTCAGCACGCCTTCGAGCGGCGAAGCGGGCCAAGACGCCCAGCTATGGAATGGCATTCACCAGCCTTGAAGACGAACGCGAGAGGAGATGTTCAACGAACCAGCCTTCGTCCGTCCACCGGCGCAGGCATTAACCCGAATTTTACTCACATCCGAACTGCAACCTTGAATTTAATTCTCCTTCATATCTCACCCAAGACAATCCCGGCTCAAACAGATTTTCAAAATGCGTTTTCAAGCCGGTGGAATATGAGAGAATTTTTAGCACGCGCCGCGGTGGGGCCGCTCCCGCAAACCTTTGTCTTCCCCATTCACGTGCCTTGGACACGACTCGCCAAACTCGGCGGCGCGGCGGCCATTCTCGCCATCGGCACTTATGCGGTCTTGTCCGATCAATTCGCGATCGTTTCCGACAATGCTGTCGTTTCCGCATATACGATTTCACTGCGCACCCCAATTGACGGCCTTGTCGGCGGAAAGCCGATGAAAATCGGAGATCTTGTTCAGCGCAGTTCGCTCATCGCGACAGTTACCAACGACCGCGTCGACGATCAGCACCTTGTCGATCTGCGCGCGCATCTTGCGCGGGCGCGCGCCGAACTCGCGGCCGTGTCGGCCGAAATGGAAGGCCTCAAAAGTCTCAGCGCGATCTTACAACAGCGGGCTGATGAGTATAAAGCGGCGAGCACCGCCCGGCTGCGCGGCTCCGTGACGGAGGCGCTGGATCTACTGGTTGCGCTGAACTATCGCCGTGATGAAGCCAAACAAACGCTCGACCGCAGCTCGTCCCTGGCGGAACGCGGCTTTGCGTCGACAGCCGATCTCGATCGGGCAAAGGCCAATTTTGGGTCTCTGTTCAGCCAGGCGGCGGCGCAAAGCGGCCGGCTCGCCTCGCTCGAAGCGCAATTGGCGGCGATCAAGAACGGCATTGTGACCGAACCCGGCTCGACCGACGTCGCATATTCGCAACAGCGCGAGGATGAAATCGCCATCCGGATTCAGGATTTGATGCAACAGCGTCAGTTCATCGTCTCGGATGTCAACGAAACCGCTACGCGTCTGGCAGAAGAGGAAGCCCAGGTCGCCAAGCTGCGCACGGCAACCACGCTCGCCCCGACCTCTGGCATGATCTGGAAAGTCAGCGCCTCGCCAGGCGAGCGTATCAACGCCGGCGAGCCGATCGCCGAGGTTGTCGATTGCGCCGCTGCTTTCATCATCGCGGATGTACCGCAGACGCGCGTGCCCGATATCGAGGTCGGAAGCAAAGCCGAGTTCCTGATCTCGGGAGAGACTGCGAAAAGATATGGCCACGTTGTCTCCGTCACCAGTGACGCAACTGACGGAGACCATAATCTCGCGGCCATGCCCTTCGAAGAAAGAGGCGCCACAGCAACCGTGCGCATTCAGATCGACGGCGACAAAGGGTGCTTTGTCGGCCGCAGGGCGCGCATTGTGCTCCCCTCGGACGGGCCAGGCCTCCTCACCCGCCTAATCAATTATCTGCCGTGAACCCGGGTCTCAGCGCCTTCGGCCCACTGCTCCTCAGCGTCGGCCTTGTTGCCCTCCTTGTCCAGTTCGGGCGTGGACAAGGCGGACTCGTGCGCGCGCTCTTTTCCGCGTTGTGCATAGCGCTCGCCGCGCGCTACGTCTGGTGGCGTTTTGAATATTCGCTACCCGCGAACCAGAATATCTATCAGCAGGCTTGGGCTTGGATGTTTTTCGCCTTCGAGACCATGTCGATTTGCAGTTCGACGAGCGTCATCTTGTTCATGTCGCGTCGGGGCGGAAGGACGCCACCCGCACAAATTCCTCCACAGATCGCCTACGCTCCCGTCGATGTCTTTATCGCGACCTATAACGAACCCTATAATATTCTTGAGCGAACGATCGTCGGAGCCAAAGCAATTGAGCATCCTGACCTGCGGGTGTGGATTCTCGACGATGGCGCGCGTGATTGGGTCCGGGAGCTCGCCGACGATCTCGGCATCCATTACATCCGGCGCGTGAAAGGCGCGCATGCGAAGGCCGGGAATATCAACAACGGCTTGCGCCACGCCTTGGCGGCGGGGCGCCGGCCGGACTTCATCCTGGTCCTCGACGCGGACTTCGTTCCCTATCGCAATATCCTCAAACGGACGCTCGGATTATTCGCCGAGCCGGATGTCGGAATCGTCCAGACGCCACAGCATTTTTTCAACCCTGATCCGATCCAGAACAACCTCGCGCTGACCCGCGTCTGGCCGGACGAGCAACGCTTCTTCTTCAACACATTGCTCGCCAGCAAAGACGCCTGGGGCGCGGCCTTCTGCTGCGGAACTTCCGCAGTGTTTCGCGTTGATGCGCTCGTCGCCGCGGGCGGCATGGCGACGGAAACGGTGACAGAGGATATGCTCACCTCCTTCAAGTTCGGCGAACACGGATATAGCACGATATTTCTCAACGAAATGCTGAGCATGGGCCTCGCGCCAGAAGGCTTGAGCAGCTATGTCTCGCAGCGCTCGCGCTGGTGCCTTGGCGCGATCCAGCAAATCTACACGCGATGGTCGTTTGCCGGCCCGGCAAAGATCAACCTTATCAACCGCCTCTCGTCGCTCGATGGCGTGCTTTACTGGATGAGCAACGCGCCGTTCAAGCTGCTGATGATCACCGCGCCGCTTGTCTATTGGTGGACACAAACGGCAGTCATCTCGAGCACGCTGGAAACCCTCCTCAATTATCTCGCGCCGTTCGTCGCTTGCTCCATCCTGTTCATGGGCTTTTATGCTCACAAGCGCATTATTCCGGTCATGACCGATGTAACCCAATTGCTGACGAGTTTCTCGATGGTTGCGACGGTCGCCGTCGCCATCGTCAAGCCATGGGGGCATCCGTTCAAGGTCACGGCCAAGGGAATCTCGGCTGACCGCGTCGTCGTGCAATGGCGATATCTGCTCGTGTTCGCGGCGATCGCGCTAGGGACCGTAGCGGGAATCATGCGCAATACCGCGCAATTCTCGCCGCTCTACGGCACGGATGGCTATGGCGTGAACGTCTTCTGGAGCATCTTCAATATCGCCGTCCTCGTCGTTGCCTGCGCGGTTTGCGTCGAGGCTCCGCGCCGGCGAATTGAGGAACGGTTCAATTCCGGCGAGGCGGCGATGGTGCGGCTCGCCAACGGCTTGCAAGTGCCCTGCGTTGTACGCGACATCTCGCTCGGAGGCGCAAATCTCGCCATCGGCTTCGGCCGCCTGCGCGCTGAGGACCAGGGATGCCTCGTGCTTTCGAATGGAATCGAAGCGCCTTTTGCGCAGGTCCGTCAGGCGCAGAGCGGCATCGCAGTCCGATTCCGCCTTGATAAGGAAACGCGGCGGCAGCTTATCGCCCGGCTCTTCACTGGCGGCTACGCCAACGAAGTGCAACAGATCAAGTTAGGGCGCTTATTCGGCAGCGTAGTTAGGAGATTGGCGGCCTGACCTTCTGGCGGACGCCTGCCTGAAGGCTGTCTTGAGCCACATGGCCGAAACGTCGTCGAACCCATCCCAGACCGCCGTATCCTTGCAAGCGAGAATGAGAAGCTGTTCGTCGGACTGCATATGTGGCGCGAGCTTCGTTTTGATCTGCTGAGGCTTAAGGGAGCTTCTGATGAGCCAGGTCGGCTCGCCACAGTGCCACCAGGCATCGCTGAGCGCTTTGACGCTTTCGCAAAAGCTCTCGTACACGTGCTTCGAACGGAGCTTACATACGATGATGTAAATTTCCATCTCAAATCTCATTATTAAGAAAAAGCCGCGCAGAAGCGCCGAAGCCAGCCTCGCCGATAACTGACCTACGCTAAGGAGAAAGACTGAATAAAAGATTATTCTCGGCTGCCCCGTTTTGACCGCTCGGAGCCGCGAGGCCGCCCCAAATTTCCGATCGCTCCTCCCCTCGTTTTGACGCAAACGCTAAAGCGTTAGTTAAGGAAACATCGGGATTTCATGACAGGTTGCGGCTCGGCTCTTGATCCGCGTCAACCGCCCTTAAGATGCGCGCCTTATCGTTCGAACAATGGCGAGCACGTTTCCCGTTCTCCAAAAGGCTGCGGGCTCGCATGGCAGCACGCCGAAGGAGAGATCTCGATGGGTTCGACAGCGAATCTGTTTTCTAAAATTGCCCGCGGCAGTACCGCCGCCGTGCTGGCCGCGACCCTCACATGGGGCACGTATGCGCGGGCCTGCACCAGCTTTATCATCCGCACCCAGACCGGCGGCATCGTCTACGGGCGCACGATGGAATTTGGCTTCGAGTTGAAGTCCGCCGCCATTCTCATTCCACGCCATTTCGCGCTGACCTCCAGCGGCCCTGACGACAAGCCGGGCGCCCTGAAATGGACGAGCAAATATGCCACCGTCGGACTCAATGGCCTTGGAGACCCGATCCTGGTCGACGGGTTGAACGAGAAAGGACTCGCCGGCGGCATACTCTATTTCCCCGGTTATGCGGGCTATGCCGACGCGGCCAAGACAGACCCTGCCAAATCCCTCGCGCCCTGGGATTTCCTGACCTGGGCCCTGACCAATTTCGCGACCGTCGCCGAGGTCAAGGCGGCTCTCTCCGAGATCGCGGTCGTCGGAATCAAGGAAATCCATCTCGGCATCGCGCCGCCGGTACATTACACCTTGCACGACGCCTCCGGCGCATCGCTGGTGATCGAACCCATCGACGGGACGCTGAAGGTCTATGACAATCCCTTCGGCGTCATGACCAATTCGCCGCCCTTCGACTGGCAAGTGACGAACCTGCGGAACTACGTCAAGATCTCGCCGGTCAATGCGCCGCCGCTGCATATCGACGGGCAAACGGTGGCCTCATTCGGCCAGGGCTCCGGCCTGCTCGGCATCCCCGGCGACCCGACGCCGCCCTCGCGCTTCGTCCGTGTTCTAGGCTATGCGGCCTCAGTGGAGCGGCAGCCGGACGGCATTGCCAGCGTGCGCGCCGCCGAACACATCCTCAATAATTTCGATATTCCCAGGGGCTGGATTCGTCCGGGCACCGGCGATGAAGGCGAGTGGGAGTTCACCCAATGGTCGGCGGTCGCCGATCTCACCAACCGTGTCTATTACGTCAAAACCTACGACGATCAGGTTTTGCGCAGCATCGACCTGAAGAGCCTGAACCTCGATGCGCCGGCCATCCTCTCAGCACCGCTGGTGCCACGCCCCGAAGCGCCGGCACTGACCTTCGCCAAGCCGTGACGACGCTCGGATAAACCACCGCCCTCGTCCGGCGCTGGCCGGACGAGGCGCGGCCGGCGCACCATCGACCTGACCTTCAATTCCCTTGGGGGTTAAACTCTCCTATCGGCCGTCTTTGCCATACGAATACATTGGAATTTGTGTGGCGCTGGCGTCCCAATGGCGCGATTGTGTTTCAGCTTAACTTCAATGCATCGCTATCGATCGGCAGCTTGCGCAAGCGCTTTCCAGTCGCCGCGAAAATCGCATTAATGATGGCGGGCGCGGCAGGTGGCGTGCCCGGCTCGCCCATGCCGCCCGGCGCTTCGTGGTTCTTGATCAGATAGACCTCAATGACCGGCGCCTCATTCATCCGCAGCGCCTGATAGCTATCGAAGTTGTTCTGTTGAACACGGCCGTTCTCGATGGTGATCTCGCCGTAGAGCGCTGCGGTCGCGCCATAGATGATACCGCCTTCGATCTGCGCTTTCACTGTATCCGGATTGACCACCTCGCCGCAGTCCACCGCGCAGACCACGCGCTTTATCTTCACGCTGCCGTCTTTCTCGACGGCGACTTCGGCGATCTGAGCGATATAGGTTCCGAAGCCGAAGACGAGGGCGACGCCGCGGCCGGAGCGCGGAGGCAGCACCTTGCCCCAATCCGCTTTCTCCGCGGCAAGATCGAGTACCGCGCGAGCGCGCGGCGCTTTGTCCAGCAGAGCGCGGCGATAGGCAACAGGATCCTTGCCGGCGGTCGCGGCAAGCTCGTCAACGAAACCTTCGACGATGAACGCGTTGTGGGTCACGCCGACCCCGCGCCACCAGCCGACCACGAGGCCGGGCGGCGGCTCTTGCCGGACATAGTCGACGAGCACGTTGGGGAAGGCATAAGGCCCGCTGGCGCCGTCGACGATATCTATATCTATGCCGTTCCTGAACGCCGGCGGCGCCCAGCGCGACAGGATCGATGGGCCTCCCACCCGGTGGTGAAAGGCGACCGGCGCGCCGCTCGCCTCCAAGCCGGCACGCAGGCGACTGAGATAATAGGGCCGATAGATGTCGTGATGGATATCTTCTTCGCGCGTCCAGACGACCTTCACCGGGCCGTCGACCTGCTGAGCAATGCGAACCGCCTGAGTCACGAAATCGACTTCAAGGCGCCGGCCAAAGCCGCCGCCGAGGAGATGATTGTGAACGACAATCTTGTCCAGCGGCAGGCCGGTGACCGCCGCAGCCGTGGCCTGCGCGCGGGCGAGCACCTGACTGCCAACCCAGATGTCACAGCCGTCCTTGCGCACGTGAACCGTGCAGTTGATCGGTTCCATGGTCGTGTGGGCGAGCAGCGGCTCCCGATAGACCGCCTCGACGGTCTTGGCCGCGCTGGCGATCGCCTTGTCCACATCGCCCGCGCGCGCCGCGACAACGCCGGGCATCTGCGTGGCTTTGTCAAGTTGATCGGCAATATCCCGCGTCGTGAGCTTGGCGTTCAAACCCTCGTCCCACGTGAGGACGAGTGCCGCGAGACCCTTCTTCGCAGCACCCATATGATCGGCGACAACAGCGACGGCATTATCAAGCCGCACGATCTGCCGGACGCCGTTCACGGCCTTGGCCTTGCTTTCGTCGACGCTGCCGAGCTTGCCGCCGAACACCGGACAGGCCATCACGGTCGCGATCTTCATGCCGGGCACGCGCGTGTCGATGCCGTATTTCGCAGTTCCATTGACCTTGGGCGGCGTATCGAGCCGCTTCGCCGGCGTTCCAATCAGCTTGAAGTCTTTCGGATCCTTTAGGGCGACTTGTGCCGGCACCGGCAATTTGGCGGCTTCGGCGGCGAGATCGCCGTAATCAAGCTTGCGCCCACTCGGCGTGTGGATGACTTGCCCCGCCTCGGCACGACAGGTCGCCGGATCGGCGCCCCAACTTTGCGCAGCCGCCGTCACCAGCATCGTGCGCGCCGTGGCGCCGGCTTCGCGCAGCGGCTTCCAAAATCCCCGCACCGAAGTCGAGCCGCCCGTCACCTGGAAGCCGATCAAGGGATTGGCGTAAAGCTTGTTATCCGGCGGCGCGTGCTCGACGTGGACTTGATTCAGCGGCGCTTCGAGTTCCTCGGCAATGAGCATGGGCATCGAGGTGTAGGTGCCTTGGCCCATCTCCACCTGGCACACAATCAGCGCGATCTTTCCATCATTGTCGATGCGAATGAAAGCATCCGGCGCGAATTCTCCGACCGTTTCCGCCGCGGCGGGTTGAGCCAGAGTAAAACTTAAAAGCAGTCCACCGCCCGCGGCGGCGCCTGCCTTGATGAAGGTTCTACGCGACAAGCGAGATGAAGATTCGTTGTTTCCACCGTTGCCCGCCAATTGATCGATCAGCATATCAAGCCTCCATCAATTCGCGTCAGTGAGCTGCTGCGCGGCATGCTTGATCGCTGCGCGAATCCGGCCATAAGTACCGCAGCGGCAGATATTTCCCGACATCGCGGCGTCGATGTCGGAATCGCTCGGATGCGCATTGCTCGCGAGCAAGGCCGTCGCCGACATGATCTGACCCGATTGGCAATAGCCGCACTGGACGACTTCGAGATCGAGCCAAGCTTTCTGAATCTTCTGGCCGGCGGCCGTCTCGCCAATCGCTTCGATCGTCGTGATCGCGCTTTTCCCGACGATGCTCACAGGCGTGATGCAGGATCTGATGGGGTTGCCATCAAGATGCACCGTGCAGGCGCCGCACAAAGCCATGCCACAGCCGAATTTCGTGCCGGTCATGCCCAGCACATCGCGAAGGACCCATAAAAGAGGCGTATCGTCGTCAACGTCGGCCTGGTGATCGGTGCCGTTGATCTTGAGCGTGAAGGTCATGCGCGCCTCCTTATCCTTGGCGAGACACAGCCGGCCTCGGAGTCATCGTATGGGTTGGACGCGTTGCGGCGCAATAGTGCGGTTCGCGTGGCTCGTCATGCAAAAAAATATGGAGTCGCGCGCGTCGTAAACAAAGCTATGTCGTGCGGTGAATAGCATCGGCGCGCTTCGCGCGCGGGGGACGGCTGCGGCGATCGCTGTTCAACGACCGTCACGAAAGCGGCAAGCAATTTACGCCGCCGCATTCAATTCTTTTTGAAGTTTTGGTCAGAACACGCTCGATAATTCTCCCAAGACCCATATCATGGGAATGTCGTCTTCAACGTGAGACCGGAACATGGTCGTTTCAGATGCAGATATTCTGAGCGCCGCGCAGAGGTGGTTCGAAAAGGGAAATGGCGTAGCGCTTGCGACCGTTGTCGAGACCTGGGGTGCGGCGCCGCGCCCTGTCGGAAGCCATCTCGTTGTCGCGTCTGACGGAGCCTTTTTGGGTTCCGTGTCAGGCGGCTGCGTCGAGGCCGAGGTAATTGAAGAGGCATTGGATGCCATCAAAACCGGCACCCCGCGACTTCTCGAATTCGGCGTCGCGGACGAGACAGCGTGGCGCGCTGGTCTTTCCTGCGGCGGCCGGATCAATGTCTATGTCGAGCGAATCGATGCGGGGCAAAGAGACCTGCTTGCGGCGCTGGGCGCCGAACGCGACAGCCGCCGCGCCGCGATCCTGCTTACCGATTTGAAGAGCGGCGCGAAGCGACTGCTCCGTGCCGAAAATCTGTCTCAGGATTTCTTCCGCGCCGAGCTTGAGACGCGGCTCAGGCTTGGGCGCAGCGGTCTTCTCACCGGAGGCAATATCTTTGCACTCGCACAAGTGCCGCAGATCCGTTTGCTCATCCTCGGCGCAAGTCATATCGCGCAGGCTTTGGCGGTGATGACGCGTGTCCTCGATTTCGAGACAATCATCATCGATCCCCGCGGCGCCTTCGCGACGCCTGAGCGGTTTCCTGGATGCGCGGTGATTGCGGAATGGCCGCAAGACGCTCTGCCCAGGCTGGGGCTCGACCCCTATACGGCAGTTGCTCTGCTCGCCCATGAACCGCGCATCGATGATCCCTCGATCAGCGCCGCGCTCACGGCGCGCTGCTTTTACATAGGAGCGCTCGGCTCACGCAAGACGCACACGAAGCGATTGGACCGCCTGCGGGCCGCCGGCATTGCCGAGTGCGACCTTGCCCGCATCCACGCTCCGATCGGCATCGATATCGGCGCGCTGAGCCCAGGCGAAATCGCCGTCTCCATCCTCGCCGAACTCATCGCTGCGCGGAGTCAAAAGGCGTCGCGTTCCGAGCAAGCTGCGTGAGCCGGATCGCGGCGATCATTCTGGCTGCCGGCCGATCGACGAGGTTCGGCGAAACACCAAAGGTCTTGGCCGCGCTCGACGGCGAACCTCTCGTGCGGCACGTCGCCGAGGCGGCTTTGGCTTCGCGCGCCCGCCCCGTGCTCGTCGTCGTCGGCCCTGCCGCAGAAAGGGTCCGCGCGGCGCTCAATGATCTCGAAGTCGAAATCGTTCCTGCCGCCGATTTCGAGAAAGGTCTGTCGCATTCGCTGCGCGCTGGCCTCGCCAGCGTGCCACAGGAGGCCGATGGCGCGGTCGTCTTACTCGCCGATATGCCGCGGGTGTCACCCAAGCTCATCGATCACTTGATCGACTCCTTCGCGGCTGCGGAGCAGCCGAGCGCCGTCGTTCCGGTCTACCGCAACCGGCGCGGCAACCCTGTCGTGCTCGGTCGCAAGCTTTTCGCCGCAGCCTCAGCACTCGAAGGCGATGTCGGCGCGCGCGCGATTCTCGGCCCCGATGCAATTTTATGCCTCGTCGATGACGAAGCTGTGAGTGCCGATATCGACACGCAAGAAGATTTGCGGCGGTTGAGCACGCTGGCGCGGGGTTCTTAGCCAGTGCCGCAGTTCAGAGACAGCTGCACAGCCGCCCCACGCCGGTCTCAAAACCTGTAGTTGATGCCCGCCCGGACGAGATCGGAATTCGAGTGGATGCTCGTGCTGACATCGAACGCCGCATAAGGACCGGTCGATGTGTTGAGGTGATAGGTCTGGTCGCCGAACCAGGCGTGCAAATATTCGAGCTTCACGCTCCAATGTTCGGCAAAAGCCCATTCCGCGCCAGCGCCGACGACGCCACCGACCTGCGTCGCACTGCCGGAACGCAGCGTATCATTGCTATGAATCAAGCGCGTATCGGTGATGTTCGCCTCGGTGAAGCCGACGCCGCCCGTCGCATAGAGAAGAACTTGCCCAATCGCGTAGCCGACGCGGCCACGAACAGTCGCGAGCCAATTCTGCCTGGCGGTAAGCAACGAAGCGACGGGACCGTTTTGCGGATCGGGAACCGTGCTTCCCTTGATTCCGGTCCAGTCAAAATCGCCTTCACCGCCAAGGACGAGGCTGCCAAACTGCCAATTATACCCCAGCTGGCCGCCAGCGATCGCGCCATTGGAATTGACGCTGTTGCCAGCGTACGGAATGGAGGAGGAACCTGGCGGCGTGATGAAGACGGTGCCCGAACTGCCTTGCGTCCAACCGTAGCCGCCATTCGCACCAATATAAAATCCACTCCAGGTGAAAGGCGGCGGCGCGTAAACGGGTGGCGCCTTGACGTTCGGCAGATCGGCGGCAAGGGCGGCCGTGGATGAGCATAACAAGGCAGCGATCGCAAGAAATCTCATCGTTCCCCCCAGGAATTCCGCTCCCGGGGTGATTTGATCGCGATCTTCAGCCTGAGTCTGTGACAAAACGGAAACAGGCCGCAATTTTCTAACGACGCAGATCCCGGGGGCGCGAGCCGTGCAGTCGCTCACCGGCCGCGTCGTCAATAACAAGAGCGAACGCGTACAACGACGAAGCCGTAGCCGTCCCATTTCTGCTCGGGCTCAATCCAACACTTTGTCCCATATGGCCCGCGTCCCGCATATCCAAAGTATCCCGAGACATAGGGCGTTGGTGGCGGCGGAGGCCCGTCGTAAGGCGTGGTTCGGGCCGCGAGAGCAGCCGTCGTGCCGAAAATGACTCCGCCAGGGAAGATGAAATCATCAGCAGCGGCAGAACTCACCACGCCCGCGGAGATCGATGCAAATGCCATAAGCGCAACTTTAAGCTTCATCCGGGCCTCGGAGAGATGTCGCGTTCCTCTTGGCCCGGATTATAGAATTCCAAGATAATTTGGCTACAAACGAGGCCGCTAAATAACATTTTAGGCGCCTGCGCCCCGTTTCGATTGCCTGCTCAGCGGAGCTGACGGACCAATCGGCCCCGCAATCAAAATCGCTTTTGAATTTATTGCTGCGATGCGCTGCAGAATAGCGCCCCGCCCTGCGCACCGAACTCTGCGAGCATGTTCTCGGCTTGTCAGGTGACCGCGACAACGCCGTGCGATTATGAAACCCCCGAGTGAATTCTGAAAGATGGAACGGCGCCCGGCCTTTACCCTCCAGCCGCCGAATTGATCTGCGTGAGCACATTGCCTGTGTTGATGACCGGCCGCGGGCGGATCGTCTGTTCACGACTTAAGCCGCCCACGGCGTCAAGTCACCCGATTATGGAAAGGAAGCTGATTATGAAATTTCCGATTAAAGCGGCATTGGCGATTACGCTCGCTCTCTGCCCGGCCATCGCGAATGCGACGACTCACAAGATATTTGCCATGACGCACAGTGGCAGAAAGATCAGCCTCGATGTCGAAAACATGAATGGGCATATGATGGCGCTCGTGCCCATGGAAACGGCGCCAGACTATCTGCACCAAATGATCTTCGAAGTCATGCCAGAGAATGGCGAGGCTGTCCGATTGATGGCGGTCGATATTAACGGTCACACGATGTTTATGGTGCCCAGCGATCGGATGCCTGATTTTCTGCACCAATCGATCTTCCGCGTCATGACACATAGCGGTAAGGAGATGACGCTGACCGCCACCACCGTCAACGGGCACATGATGCTCCTGGTACCTGCAGACGAAGCCTCCGATTACCTTCAACAATTGCTTTCGCGGGTCGACATACCGTAGCCGATTCCTTGGCACTTTGCCGACCGGCACGACAATTAAAGGCAGAGCAATCGCGCCGGCCTTTTTGGCACGGCGCGATTTGATTATGTACTGCAGCCGCGCCTACGACGCCGTCAGCCGCTCTTCGATCCGGCCCAATTTCCATGCGGCGGGTGTGCCGATCTCTTAAGGAAGGGCATTGGGGAAGAACCGCGCAACCCCTTCGCCATAGGCTTGCATGTCGACGCAAGCGCCATTCACCGCCACGATTCCGGCGATTGCCTTGGCAACTAGCGCGACAGGCGCGCCAACGTGTCGCTGCTAGCTTTTGCAGCGATGAGCGCCACAGGAAAGGGCGCCACTCGCCCTCGTCTTCGATGCAGGGCGAATAAATTCACCCCCGCCCTCGCCCCATTGGTCCCGTCCCATCGGGACGCATACTGTTGAAAACATGCATCGCCGACTTTCCAGGCTTTCGAAGGCTGAAAGTATCTGCGCGATCATTGTTGGCTAGCTCAGCGCCGGGAGCCAGTTTAAGGCCGGAATGCGCCTGAAAACTCGGGAATTACGTTGGCCCGGGCGCCGCCGCCGGCGGTGTTCACACAGCTATCACAATGATAATCTGCATTTTAAGCTCCTCGCTGCGGCGCTGGCGCTGTGGAGCATCGGCTTTTAGCCAAAAGCAACAATACTTTTTACCTTCAACAATTTACAGAAGATTCGCTTCGATTCGAAGCTGCTACATTTTCCTGGACGGACGAAGATACGCATGATGGTCAGCCCGAAAAGGCCGTTACTGCCCGAGTATGATCCGGCGGCCAGTTACGTAGGTGATCGCTACGCGTTCGACGAGTTTCGTCTCTGGCCGGCCAGTCGCGTCCTGACCCGCAATAATGTGCCAGTGCAGCTCGGGGCACGCGCCCTCGACATTCTTATTGCTCTTGTTGAGCGCGCTGGCCAGGTGGTCGGCAAGACGGAGCTCTTCGCCCTCGTTTGGCCGAATAGGTCCATCGAAGAGAGTAATCTCAGGGTCCATATCGCGGCGCTGCGCAAGGCGCTGGGTGACGGGCGATCGGCGACCCGGTTTATTACAAGCGTCCCTGGACGCGGCTACACGTTCGTAGCAGAGGTCGTCCACATCCCACGCCAGGATGAAAAGAAGGAACAGCGGGTAGCTCCCCTCGCTTCCCTTGACCACGCGGGCTTTCCCGCCGCTCTCACGCCACTTTTTGGCCGTGACGAGGTTGTTGCTGAAATCGCCGATCAGCTTCCGCGGAAGCGTCTGGTGACGATTACCGGAGCCGGCGGCATCGGAAAGACCGCCGTTGCTCTGGCCGTCGCCATGCGAGCTGCTAATTCCTATCGCGATGGGTTGCAAATTATCGATCTGGCTCCCTTGGCGCACCCTTCCTTACTTGCCGCGCATCTCGCATCCCTGCTCCGGTTGCCGGCCGTCAACGAAGAAGAGTCCCTGCCAAAAATTCTGGCGCATTTGCGGCCGCGGGCACAGCTGATCGTGCTCGACAATTGCGAACATGTTATCGGCGCAGCAAGTGAAATTGCCGAGGCCATTTTGGCGCATGCGCCTGACATTCGCCTTCTGGCGACAAGCCGCGAGCCTTTGCGCTCGGCAGGCGAGTGGGTCCAACGGCTGACGCCTCTTGCGGTTCCTCCGTCGGCACCGACGCTGAATGCTACGGAGGCCATGCGCTTTGCGGCGGTGCAGCTCTTTGTCGAACGATTGCGCGCATGGGACGGTTCGTTCGTGCTGGCTGATAGCGACGCGCAGGTGATCGCCGAGATCTGCGCGCATCTTGACGGGCTGCCGCTCGCCATCGAGCTTGCCGCGACGCGCGTCCCGCTCTTTGGATTGCGCGGTCTCGCCGACCGTCTCGGCGATCGCTTCAAAATCTTGACCAAGGGCCGTCGCACAGCCGTCGCGCGGCATCAGACTTTGGGCGCAATGATCGATTGGAGCTACCAGGGCCTGAGCGAGGAGGAAAAGACGGTCTGGCGCCGTCTAAGCATCTTTCCAAGTTTTTTCACCCTTCAAGCGGCTGACGCGATTGTCAATGACAAGTCGGGCGACGCCATCGGCACGGTTGATGCTCTGGACGATCTGCTGCAAAAGTCGTTGATCGTCTCCGATTCGAGCAATGGCGAAACCCGCTATCGCCTGCTTGAGTCGCTTCGGCTCTACGCCTTCACCGAGCTCCTGGAGAACCAGGAGGCCGAATATATGAGACGCCGGCATGCGCAATATTGGTATGAACGCTCCGTCGGATCGGGCGACACTTGGCTTGAAGTGCCCAAGGCCGAATGGCTCGTAAGGCACGGCGGCGATGTCGCTGATCTGCGCGCCGCGCTCGATTGGGCGTTTGCGCCGGGTGGAGACCCAGCGCTTGGCATCCGGATCGTCGCAGCCTCCGCGCCGTTTTGGTTCAAGATGTTGTTGCTGCCGGAGCTGCGGCGTTACCTGGAGCGCGCCATTCCACTCTCCGAGGGGATGACGGAAATCGAAGACGCCGAGCGTATTCGCCTGCATATCGCGCTCGGTCAGGCTATGATCTGGTCCAAGGGTTGGGGCGCCGAGGAAGTGAAGGCTGCTTTTAGCCGTGCAAGGGAGCTTGCGACTGCAGCGAGCAATGCCGACGAACGCTTCCAGATTTTCTACGGCCTCACGCTCAGCAGTCTCCTGCGCGGTGAACTGCGATTGGCGCGGCAAACCGCCGAAATATTTTTGCGCGAAGCGACGGCTGAAGGCCGCGCGGCAGAAGCTGCGGTCGCCAATCGCAATCTAGGTCTAACATGCTTCTTTCAAGGCGAAATCACAAAGGCGCAAGCATGTCTTGAAGAGGGGCTGAGAATTTACGATCCAAAGGCCGGGCGGGATTCCATGGTTCACTTCGCACAGGATCACCGCGCTGTCGCGGCTGCCTTTCTCGCTAAAGCTAATTGGGTGCTTGGCGAAGTCGGGCGGGCGCGTGAGCTGATTGAAGGGGCGATCACGCGTGCGACCGAAGCCGAGCATATGCCAACCCTGGCCAACGTTTATCTCTTCAGGGCCTACATCGAAATGCTCCGTGGCGACGCCGAAGCTGTACTTAGTTCTGCCGAAACGGTCATCGAAATTTGTCGGGAGCATGGGCTCGCGCATTCTCTTGCGTACGGAGAAACTTTCCTCGCTTGGGCGCGCGCTCGGCTCGCCGATGGCCGAACCCGAGCAACAATGCTCGGCGACGCATTGGTCGCACTCAGCAGTTCAGGAAACGGGCTGCTCCGGCCGATTTTCCGTGGCTTGCTTGCTGAGCTTGAAGCTGAAGAGCGAGGCTTTGAAGACGCCTTACGACGCATCGATGAAGCTTTGGCGTTTGCAGCCACATCGGGAGAACACTGGACCGACGCTGTCTTGTACCGTATCCGTGGCGAGCTTTTATTGAAGTTCGGTGCGACGGCCTCGGCGGCGGAAGAAGCCTTCCGCACTGCTATCGACATCGCGCGGCAGCAGAAAGCGAGGAGTTTTGAACTGGCGGCGGCGGTCCCATTGGCGAAGCTTTATCAGAGCATAAACCGCCCTGGCGACGCGCATGCGCTGCTGGCATCAGCACTCCAAGGCTTTTCGCCGACGCCGGAATTTCCAAAAATTGCCGAGGCGCAGGCGCTTCTTAATGCGCTTGCGCCGTAACACGTTAGTAGCTTGCAAGGCGTCTTAAGCGGCTTAGCTTGGCGCGCTTGTGCCGTCATAGCGGCCGAACGGGAAGCGCGGGATCTCCTCGGCCGCGTGTACGGGCGTCTCCCAGAAGGCTTCACAACGCGCCCCCCACGCGGCAAACAGACTCGGATAATAATTAAGCGGGTGACCGCTCCTCCGTTGGCCTGCACGAAAAGGCGTGCTGGGGCGATCATCGCCGTGCTTTCGCGAAAGTCGGATGGCGGCCTTGAAAGACTTCGCGGAGCCTACTTCGCAAATTGGCCGCGGGTCTGAACGGACAGACTATCCGTTCGGATTGCCGGGAGATGAAGACCATGTCAGAGCGTCGGCCGCCGTTTCCGCCATTTACCCTCGAAACCGCTATTCAGAAAGTTCGGGGAGCCGAGGATGGATGGAATACCTGCAATCCTGCGCGGGTCGCTTTAGCCTATTCCATCGACAGCCATTGGCGAAACCGGTCTGAATTTGTCGAGGGGCGCGCCGCGATCATCGCCTTTTTAACCAGAAAATGGGCGCGCGAACTCGACTACAGACTGATCAAGGAGCTCTGGGCTTTTACGGGAAATCGCATCGCCGTGCGGTTCGCCTACGAATGGCGTGATGATTCCAATAATTGGTATCGCTCCTACGGCAACGAGAACTGGGAATTCGATGCGGAGGGCCTGATGCTGCGCCGCTTCGCCTGTATCAACGATCTGCCGATCAAGGAAACTGAGCGGAAGTTTCATTGGGACCGCTCGGGTCCGCGTCCGATCGATCACCCTGGATTATCGGACCTCGGGCTTTGAAGCATATCTACGTAGCGCCCTCCGCTCTGGATTCGGCAGGTTGAAGCGGCAGCCTGCACCCCCGCGGCCGATCAAAAGCGCCTCGCCGAAAACGCCATGGACCTATTAGGTCGAAGCCGCAACAGCCCATAGACGGAAACTGTCCAACGCCCTGACCAGGAAGTATCAAATTATCGCAAGTTGCTGATTTATATAAATAAAAAATGGAGTGGCAGGAGAGGAGGGGCTCGAACCCCCAACCCCCGGTTTTGGAGACCGGTGCTCTACCAATTGAGCTACACTCCTAGCGGCCCCGTATTAGCCGCAGGCGGGCCTGCAAAGCAAGCGACTCCTGGCGCGATCGCAGCGTTCACTTGTCGCCGGGTGCACTGTCAAAACCGGGCGGCGCGCCTATAATCCCGGCAAAGCAATCTGCCGGAGAGTCCTGATGGCCGGACCCACTGACCGCGCACGCGCGCTGCTTGTGCTCGCAACCCTAGCCTGCAGCAGCCTCAGCGTCGCGGCGCTGGCTCAAAGCGCGGGTTCGCTTGCGCCCGATGCCAAAACTCAGCATGCCCTCGACAATGACATGGCCGACACGGTGCAAGACCCGCGCATAACCGCCGCGCAAAAATCCGGCACGGGCACTTGGAAATGGGCCGTCCCGCCGGTAAAAATGAACGGCGCCTTCGATGACCACGATCCGATCGGCCTCGTGGCTGGCAAGCTGATTCCCGCCGACTGCTCGATCAACTGGATCAGCCCCGACACCCACAAGCTTTATTGCTTCACCTCGGCTACCTCGCTCGTCTACTTCCTCGACGCGCCGCAGAACTACCTGGCGCAGGCGGAAAAGAGCTGGCAGACGCTAAAGGGCAAGCCCGCGAGCTAACAATTAGACCGGCTCGACCCAGACAGCGGTGCCGTAGGCCAAAACCTCGGTGATCCCGTCGGTGATTTCATTGGCGTCATAGCGCATAGCGACAACCGCATTGGCGCCGCCCTGGCGCGCGTGCTCGCACATATTGTCGAAAGCCTCCTGCCGGGCGGTCTCCGCCAGATGAA
>JARLIV010000058.1 GCA_031291555.1 Methylovirgula sp.
GACCAGCGCCACGGCGACGACAAGCAGGAGCTTCATGCGGCCGCCCGCGCGGCCCGCAGCCGGTCGATCGCAGCCGGCAAATCCGCCATATCGGTCACGACGCTTTCGGCGCCGGCCTCGCGCAGCGCGGCGGCGAGCGCGCCGTCGGCATGGCTCGCCCCGGCGAAACCGATGATCCCCATGCCGGCACGGCGCGCCGCCGTCACGCCTGCGGGCGAATCCTCGATGACAATCGCGTCTTGCGGCGGAACGCCCATGGATTTGGCGGCGAAGAGGAAGAGATCGGGCGCTGGCTTGCCGTGAGCGACCTGCTCCGCGCTGAAGACGTGATCGCCAAAGATTGGCGCAAGGCCCGTGACCTTGAGCGACAGCGCGATGCGGTCCGGCGCCGACGAGGAGGCGACGCAGATCGGCTGGGGCAACTGGGCAAGCGTCGCCTTCACCCCGGCAACGGGCTGCAACTCCTGCCGCAGCCGCGCGAAGAGCATCGCCTTCATTCGCGTCCCTAGGTCCGGCGGAATGGAATGGCCCAAATCCTTTTCGATCTCGGCGAGCACTTCGCTCGTGCGGCGGCCCATGAAGCGGCGGCGGCATTCGGCAAAGCTCATCGGCCGCCCGAACGCGGCAAGCATTTGCGCCAGAACATCGAAGGCGATGACTTCGGAATCGACGAGCACGCCGTCGCAATCGAAAATTATGAGGCTCAAACCGCGTTCTCCGCCAGAATGGCGCCGATCAGCGCCTTCGTCTTGGCCGCATAATCAGCCGTCATCGCCCGGCGCGGCAAGGTGACGTCGATATTGCCGACGATTTCCGCCGGGCGATGGCCGAGCAGGATGATGTGATCGGCGAGCCGGATCGCCTCGTCGATATCGTGGGTGACGAGCAAGGTCGTGACCTTCGTTTGCTCGACCAGCGCGGCGAGCTCGCTCGCGAGGCGCCGCGCCAGCGCCGCGTCGAGCGAAACGAAAGGCTCGTCCAGAACGAGCAGATTAGGTTTGATCGCCAGCGCCCGCGCCAGCGCGACACGGCGCGCCTGGCCGAGCGAGAGTTCGCCCGGGAAATGGCGCAGATGATCGTCAAGGCCAAGATTCTTGGCCAGATCGGTGAGCGTGGCCTCGTCGGCCTGCGGCGCGGCGAGCTTCAGATTGTCGAGCACGCTGCGCCAGGGGAGCAGCCGCGGCTCCTGAAAGACCATGCCGATTTTCGTCTGCGGCGGCAGCGTGACGCGGCCCTCGAAATCGCGATCGAGGCCGATGATGATGCGCAGCAGCGTCGTCTTGCCGAAGCCCGAGGGGCCGACAAGGGCGTGAATCTTGCCGGCCTCGAGCGTCAGCGAAAAGTCGCGCAGAATCTCGCGCACCTGGCCGGTGGCGGTGCGGAAGGCCTTGCGCTTGAGGAAGACCTCAAGCTGATTTGGGTCGCCAGCGGGAGACATGACGCTCGAAAGGTTGCACGAGAAAGGTTTCGATCGCCAGCATGATGCCGACGAAAGGCAGCGCATAGGCCAATAGCAGCGCCACGTCGAAAAGCTGGAAGGCGCTGCCGATCTCGAATCCGACACCGTTCGAACGGCCCAGCAGCTCGACGACAAGCACGATCTTCCAGACGAGAGAGAGGCCCGAGCGGGTCGCCGCGGCGATATAGGGCGCAAGCTGCGGCAGCAGGACATGTTTGACGCGGGTTTGCCAGGGCATGGCGAAGACCGTCGCCATTTCTTCAAGGCCCGGATCGAGCGCGCGGGCGCCCTCGCGGATCGTCGCCGTGGTATTCGGCAATTTGTTGAGCGCCACGGCGAGCACGGCGGCAACCTCCGTCAGCCCGAGCCAGACATAGGCGAGAACGATGACGACGAGCGCCGGCAGGTTCAGAAGAATGACGAGCCAGGGATCGCCGAGCCGGTCGAACGTCGGGCTGCGTCCCATCAAGACGCCGAAGAGCGTGCCGAATAGCATCGCCAATGAGAAGGCGACAGCGACGCGCGCCAATGTGGTTGCCATGTTGAAATAGAGCGCGTGCGAATGCGCTTCGCGGCCGATAACGGCGAGCACCGCGAGCGGTGTTGGCAAGAGGCGGCTGTCGGCCACCATCGAAGCCGCCTGCCAGAGCGCGATCAGAAATAGAAGTGAGAGGAATCGCAGCAGCACGTCAACGGTCCGGCGCGGCTTTGTAGAAGGTGCCGGCATCGAGTTCCGCGGCCGGACCGACGAGCTTGGCGCCGCCGATCTTGGCGAGCACCAGATAGAGCTTGCGGGCATCCGCCTCTTCATCGGCGATCGAGCGATGCGTCACGCCTTCGAGATAGCGCTTACGATAGATTTCGAGCGTGGCCGGATCGGTGACGCCGATCTTTTGGCCGATCTTCTGCCAGTCGGCCGACGAATGGGCGAGGATGTCCTGCGCCTCGGCCGTCATCGCAAAGAAGCGCCGCAGGAGATCGGCGTGGTTCGCGGCATAGGTCTCGTCGAAGACATAGCCGACCATCGCGACGCGGCCCGAGGCGCCCAGCGCTTTTTCGACCTCATCAATGCCGACCAGCCGCTTGAAGCCCTTCGCTTCCAAAGCCGCGCAAAAATTCCAGAAATTGAGCGTCGCGTCGTCCTTGCCCTGCAGGCTCTGCTGTTCGAGCAGCGGCGGCGCGCCGTAGACGATCTGGGCGTCGGAATCGAGATCGATGTCGGACTTCTTGGCGTAGGCCTGGAGAAGCAGCCAGCTCTTGTCGAGCGGACCGCCAGCGACGCCGAGCTTCTTGCCCTTGAGATCGGCAAGCTTGGCGATCGGCGAAGCGGGCGGCACCATCACGGCGCCGAGCGTGCTCGAAAATGGGTAGAACTTGAGCTTGCCTCCAAGGCTGCGCTCGCGCGAGACCCACAGCCAGTCGGAGAGAATCACATCGGCCGAGCCGCCCATGATCGCGACCTTGCCGGCTTCGGTCGTGGCAAGCTCTGTGACATCGAGATGAATGCCGGCCTTCTTGTCGAGCCCGTGCTCCTTGATGACGCCGAGCTCCCAGGAGAACGTGCCGGTCGTTTGCGCC
>JARLIV010000276.1 GCA_031291555.1 Methylovirgula sp.
CAGCGCGGCAAAAGCGGCCAGCGGCACCGAGCGCGACGGATCGGCCTTGAGATTGGGATTGCCGTGCCAGCAAAAGCCGACCTTGAAGGCCGAAGGATCACCCTGGCTCGCCAGACGCTCGGCCCATTTGGCGGCGAGCGCAGGCTCAGCGGCGAGATAGGGCGTCTGCGCCGGGACGCTCGCAAACTCCGTCTTCAGCGCGCGCGGCAGGCTGGAGAGGGCGATCTGGCTGTCGAATCTCTCATGCGGGCCGAGATCGTCGACGCAATGCACACGCGGCATCAGCCCGCGCAGCAGGCGGATCATCTTGCTGCGGCAGAAGAAGGTAACATCGATGCCCGCCTTGGCCAGCAGCGGCAGATAGCGGCAGAACTGCAATGTATCGCCAAGGCCCTGTTCGTCGAAGACGATCAGCTTTTCGCCCGGATGCAAGGTGCCCTGCCATTGCGGGATGGGGAATTTCAGCGCGTTCTGAGGCGTCGTGCCGCACGCCCAGCGATATTCGTAACCGTCCCAGCCGTTGCGGAAATCGCCGCGCAGCAATTGCAGCGCGCCTTTGTTGTTGCGCGCATGAGCGCTCTCTGGCGCAAGCGCGATGGCGGTGTCGAAGGCGGCATCCGCCGCATCGAAGGCGCCGGTCTCCTTGAGCGCCACGCCACGCCCGACGAGCGCCGCAGGATAATCCGGCCGCAGCGCCAGCGCGCGATCGAAGGATTCGAGCGCCGCCTCCGGCCCGGCTGTCTTGGTCAGCGCCGTGCCGCGATTGAACCAGGCCTCGGGGGAACCCGGCTGCGCCGCGAGCGCCTGATCGAAGGCCGCGACCGCGCCGGCAAGATCGCCCAGCTCGATCAGCGCGACGCCGAGATTGTTGAGAAGCTCGGGATGGCCGGGAAAGCGGGTGAGCGCTTCGACATAGACCTCGCGCGCGGCCTCATGGCGTTTCAGCCCGCTGAGGATATTGGCGCGGTCGAGCAACGCCTCGTAATAATCCGGCTGGAGCCGCAGCGCCTCCTCCAGAAATTTCAGCGCGCCATCCGGATTGCCGCTCTCGGAGAGGATGATCGCCCCGGCGCGCAAAGCCTCGGGGTAGGCGGGCTGCAGCCGCAAGGCGTGATCGAAGGCGACGATGGCCGCGCCATTGCGGCCGAGGGCGCGCAGGACGAGACCGTGATTGTAATAGGCTGTGGGGTCGGAAAGGCCGAGCTTCTCGGCCTCGTCGAAAGCGATAGCGGCTTCTTCAAAGCGGCCGAGCCTTTGCAGCACGCGCGCAAGCCGCACGATGGCGTCGAGGAAATCGGGCCGCAGGGCGCGCGCTTGCGCGAACCACGGCACCGCGGCGGCCCAGGCCTCCGCCCCGAGATGAATGAGGCCGGCAAGCTGACAGCGCTCCGGGCTGCTGATCTTGGCCGGATCGAGGCCCGCCAGCGGCACAAGCGCCTCGTCCTTGCGCCCCTGCCGCAACCTGTCGGCGGCCTCGTTGAGTGCGGCGTCGAGGTCGAGGCCCAAACCCAGGCGCAGCGCCGGGCTGCGTTTCGCAAGGACCGCATCGAGGGCGAGTGACATGAGGCAGCTCCGCCGATAAAACCGGAACTGTCTGCAGTACGGCTTGCGCGAGACTTGCGCCCGAGACGGGGCGCACGATTTAGTTCAAGTCTTCCGGCACGAGCGGCAGCGGCAGGATGGCGATGCCTTCCTCGTGCAAGGCCTTGGCCTCTTCAGCCGTCGCCTGACCGCGAATCGGGCGTTCCTCGCCCGAGCCTTCGGCGATCCGCCGCGCCTCTTCGGGAAAGCGCCTGCCGACATCTTCGGTGACGCCCATCACATAATGGCGCAATGCGCGCAATTCGGCGATTTTCCGAGCACGAAGCGCGTCGGCCTCGGCCGGCGCCGCAATGCTTTCGCCGTGATAGACCGCCGGCGCCATGATCGCTTTGCCTATTTCGGATGAGCCGCAGATCGGGCAGCCGATCTGGCCTTGCGCGGTCTGCGCATCATAACTCGCGGCGCTTGGGAACCAGGAATCGAATTCGTGGCCGCCGGCGCATTTCAAAGCATATTTGATCATCGCGCCGCGTCAGCCAAAGCCGTCTCGAGCCCACCCTCGGCATCGAGATCATGCAGATCGTCGCAACCGCCAATATGCGTATCGCCGAAGAAAATCTGCGGCACGGTGCGGCGTCCGTGCGCCCGCGCCGTCATCGCTGCGCGCCCTTCCGGATCGCCATCGACGGAAATTTCCGTAAATTCAAGGCCACGTGCACGGAGCAGCGCCTTGGCCTGGGTGCAATAAGGGCAGGCGGCAGTGGTGTAAATGACGATATCGACCGGTCGCGGCATCGAATCAACCTCTTGGAATTCCTTAGCATATGGTGTCTCAGGCAGCGCCGACAACCCTGGCGAAGACCAGCACATCGACATGCGCGGCGCCGGCCCGGAGCAGGACGCGCGCCGCGGCATTGAGCGTCGCGCCGGACGTAAGCACGTCGTCGATCAGCACGACCTTGCGGCCCAAGACCGCTGCGGTCGCCGCCTCCGGCACGGCGAAAGCGCCCTGCATATTCTCGGCGCGCTGGGTGCGGCTGAGCCCGACCTGCGGCCGGGTCGGCTTGACCCGCACGAGAGCGAAGGGATCCGCCTTCTTGCCGCTCAGTTGAGCAACGACCTGGGCCAGCGCATTGGCTTGATTGAACCGCCGCCACGCCAGGCGGCGCCGATGCAGCGGCACCGGCACGAGCAGATCGGCCTCGGCCAAGAGTTCGGCCCCGGCGCGCGCCATCCAGCGGCCGAGCGGCTTCGCCAGCTCCATCCGGTCGCCATATTTCAGCCGATGGATCAGGTCGCGCACCGGGCCATCCTCGAAGCGCGCGACGGCGCGGGCGCGGTGATAGACGGGCGGATTGGCGATCGCTTCCGGCGATTGCAGGCCGGGGACGCCGAGATCATAGGGGAAGGGCGTGCCGAGCCGCTCGCAATAGGGCTTCTCGATAAAGCCGATGCCGCGCCAGCACGCAGGGCATAGGGCGCCGTGCGCCGCCACCGCCATGCGGCAGACGAGACAGGCGGGCGGAAAGATCACGTCGAGCGCGGCATTGGCCAGCGCCCCGCCCCGCTGCCGCGCGTGCGCCCAAGCGCGCAGCAAAGGCGCGGCCGGGTCGATCGCGGAGGGGGCATGGGTCATTGCGCCAGCATAGGTCAGGTTTGCGGGAGTGTCAGAAATTTTGCCGCCGATGATCGAGCGCCTGAGGTAAAAGGCGCTGTGGCACAGAACTCGTTCCTCATCTTCGATCGCGCCTTGCAGCGCCGGCGCCTCGCCCGCGCGCTGGCGGCAGGCCCCGCCGATTTTCTGCTCGCGCGTACAACGGACGAGATCGTCGAACGGCTCGGCGCCGTCACCCGGCGCTTTTCCGCCATCGCTGACATTGGCACGCCGCTGCCGCTGCTGGCGGAGAGCCTGGCCGCGGCCTATCCGGCGGCGCGGATCACGCGGCTCGCGCCGCTGGCGCAGACGGCAGGATCAAGCGGCCTTGTCGGCGATGCCGAGCTTCTGCCCTTCGCGCCAAATACGTTCGATCTCGCCGTCTCGGCGCTGGCGCTCCAGGACGTCAACGATCTGCCCGGCGCGCTGGCGCAAATCCGCCGCACGCTGAAGCCGGACGGGCTGTTTCTCGGCTGCCTCATCGGCGGCGCGAGCCTGCGCGAATTGCGCGCGGCGCTGGCCGAAGCCGAGAGCGAAATCGGAGGCGGCGTCTCGCCGCGCATCGCGCCCTTCGCCGATCTGCGCGACATGGGCGCCCTGTTGCAACGCGCCGGCTTCGCCCTGCCCGTCACCGATGTCGAAACGCTGAATGTGCGCTATCCGCATCTCTTCGCCCTGTTCGCCGATCTGCGGGCGATGGGCGCGACCAATGCGCTTGTCGAGCGTCTGCGGCGGCCAGCGCGGCAGGCGCTGTTTCTGCGCGCGGCGGAGATTTACGCGCGCGACAATGCCGACGCCGACGGGCGCCTGCGCGCCACCTTCGAGATCGTCTTCCTGTCCGGCTGGGCGCCGCATGAAAGCCAGCAGAAGCCGCTGAAGCCGGGCAGCGGCCAAATCTCGCTCGCAGAGGCTTTGCGCAAAACTTAGGAGTCGTCCGTAAATAAGCGTGTTGATGCCATGTTTATCCCCTCTCCCCGTAAGCGAAGCGAACGGGGAGAGGGTTAGGGTGAGGGGCTAGGTGATTGGCCACGACATTGCAGTAAATCACCTCGCCCCTCATCCTGTCCTTCTCCCCGCAAAAGCGGGGAGAAGGGACGCGCGGCATCAACGCGCTTATTCCTAACGACGCCTTAGTGCCCGACGAGCTCCCAGGTGACGCGCACCTGCGAATCGTAGCTCAAGGTGCCCGGCGCAATCGGCACGGCTGCCTCGCGTGCGAAGGCCGGCGCGGCCGTGGCGAAGACGCGCGCACGCGGGCCGCCCTCGTCGTTCGGCGCGATTTCGAGCACACGGCCGAGGCTCACGCCCGCCGCCGGCAGATAGGCCTTGGCAGAGCGCAAAGCGTCACGTATCGCCGCATCGTAAAGCTTTGCATAAACCTCATCCTCGTGGCTGTAGCCGAAGCTGATGCCCTGAAATTCGTTCGCGCCCTTGTCGATCAGGCTGGCCGCGAGCGCGCCCGCCTTGTCGATGGCCCGGACGCGGATCGTGAGGCCATTGCGCGCCCGATAGCCACGCAGCTTCTGCGTCGTGCCGTTTCCGACCGCGTCGGAGACATTGTCATAAACAGGAGTCAGCGACACCTCGCTCGTCTGCACATCCTTGGGATCGATCCCCTGCGCCTTGATCGCGTCGATCACGGCTTGCGCCGCCTCCGCATTCGCAGCCGCCGCGGCTGCGGCCTTCGGCCGCTCGGTCACAACAGCGAGCGAGAGGACCGCATAGTCCGGCGCGACCTCGGTATGCGCATGCCCGACAACGACGATATGCGGCACCGAATCGACGAGCGCCGGTTGCGCCGAGGCGGTGCCGGGCACCGATACGGCAAGGAGAAGCGCGAGGGCGGGACGGGCAAAAGCCATGGATTCAAGTCCTTCGCATGACGAGGTGGAGAAATCTGCCGGCGAATGCTACATGATAGCGATGAATTTAGCGGCAGACACCCTTCCATCTTCCGCGGCTGTGCGGCGAGATGATGACGCCACGCTCACGCCGCGCAAGGCCTCGCTGGCCGGCGCGACACGCGCCGAGCTGGCCGAGACCCTGCGCGCGCATGGCGTGCCGGAACGCGAGATCAAGATGCGCGTCGCGCAGCTCTGGCACTGGATCTATTTCCAGGGCGCGCGCAACTTCGACGCCATGCTGAACATCGGCAAGGGCCTGCGCGGCGCGCTCGCGGAGCAGGAAAGCCTGGCACGGCCGCAGGTCGTCACCGAGCAGGTGTCGCAGGACGGCACGCGCAAATGGCTGCTGCGCCTCGCACCGGCCGATGCTACCGACAGGGGCGCGGAAGTCGAGTGCGTCTATATTCCGGAGAGCGACCGCGGCACGCTGTGCATTTCGAGCCAGGTCGGCTGCACGCTCACCTGCCGCTTCTGCCATACCGGCACGCAGAAGCTCGTCCGCAATCTGACGTCTCGGGAGATCGTCGCGCAGATCATCGTCGCGCGCGAGCGGCTCGGCGATTTCCCCGGCCTGACGCCGCCTGCCGACGGCCTGCTGCCCCAGGGTGCGGCGCGGCCGATCACCAATATCGTCTTCATGGGCATGGGCGAGCCGCTCTATAATTTCGACAATGTGCGCGACGCGGTCGGCGTGCTCGCCGACGGAGACGGGCTCTCGGTCTCGAAGCGCCGCATCACCGTCTCGACCGCCGGCGTCGTGCCGCAGATCGAAAAGCTCGGCCTGGAAGCCGGGCCGATGCTGGCAATCTCGCTGCATGCGGTGCGCGATGATCTGCGCGACGTGCTGGTGCCGCTCAACAAGAAATACCCGATCAAGGAATTGCTCGCCGCCTGCCGCGCCTATCCCGGCGCCTCGAACGCGCGCCGCATCACTTTCGAATATGTGATGCTGAAGGGCATCAACGATTCGCCCGCCGAGGCGCGCGAACTGGTGCGCCTGCTCAAGGGCATTCCGGCGAAGATCAACCTCATTCCGTTCAACCCCTGGCCCGGCACGCAATATGAGTGCTCGGACTGGGAGAAGATCGAGGCTTTTTCCGAAATCGTCTTCAACGCCGGCTATGCGAGCCCGGTGCGCACGCCGCGCGGCCGCGACATCCTCGCCGCCTGCGGCCAGTTGAAGAGCGAAACGGAGAAGCTGCGCGCGCGGGCGAGGCTGGCAGTGGAAGGCGAGTAGCCCGACCGCGGAAGGCATGCTAAGGTTCCGCAATGTCAATTGTATTGACTCGTGAACAGGAAGCTTGGCTCAAGGCCCGCGTCGAACGTGGCGATTTCGTCTCGGTCGAAGACGCTGCACGGCAGTTGCTTGACGAACGGATCGCCGAACGGCTGGCGGAAGAAGGCGACGATTTCGCTTGGGCGAAGGCTTATGTCGATGAAGCCCGCGCGGCAATTGCGGGTGGCGATGTCATCTCGCTCGACAAGCACAAGGCGCGCAACGCGACCCGCTTATCCTTGCGCAAGAGCTAGTGGCGCGTATCCTGGTAGCAGAAACGGCGGACGCCGATGCCGCCGATATAATTTCTTATCTCAACCTCAAGGCCGGCCACGAGATCGCGGCAAAATATGTCGCCGCATTCGAGGAAGTCTA
>JARLIV010000059.1 GCA_031291555.1 Methylovirgula sp.
CCCGCGATGAGGCCGTCGACGAAGGCTTCGTATTGTTCGCGCGAGAGCGGGCAATTGATGTAATCCGCGCCATCGCCTTCCGGCCCCACGCGGTCGTAGCGAGACTGGAACCAGGCCTTGGTCATGTCGATCGTCTCGCGCTCGACGATCGGCGCGATCGCGTCGAAGAAGGCAAGGTCCGCTTCGCCGGTCACGGCGCGGATCGCCTCGGCGAGGGCCGGCGAGGTGAGCGGACCCGTGGCGATGATCACCGCGTCCCAATCGGCGGGCGGCAGGCCGGCGATTTCGTCGCGGGCGATGCTCACCTGCGGGTCGGCGGCAAGCGCCGCGGTGATATGTTGCGCAAAGCCTTCGCGATCGACGGCGAGCGCCCCGCCGGCCGGCACTTTATGCGCATCGGCGGCGGCGAGGATGAGCGAGTCGAGCTGGCGCATTTCGCGGTGGAGGATGCCGATGGCGCTCGTCTCAGGATCATCGGCGCGGAAGGAATTCGAGCAGACAAGTTCGGCGAAATCGCCGGTCTGATGCGCCGGCGTCGTTCGCACGGGGCGCATTTCGTGCAGCGTGACAGGGAGCCCGAGCCGGGCGATCTGCCAGGCGGCTTCCGAGCCCGCCAATCCCGCGCCGATGACGTGGACGGGTTTCACAGCCTTGGATCGACTTGCGTCTTGGCGCGGCCGAGGATGGCTGTGCGTTCCGCCGCCGTCTCAAGCATCGGCAAAATGTCTTCGACGGCCTCGGCGACGAGATAGCGCACCTCGAAGCTCGTCTGGATGAAGCGCCGCTCGCGCATATGCTCGAAGAGATCGAGAAGCGGGCGCCAGAAGGCGCCGATGTCGGCGAGAAGCACCGGCTTCGTATGGCGCTCGAGCTGCACCCAGGTGAGCTGTTCGACCAATTCCTCAAGCGTGCCGATGCCGCCGGGCAGAGCGACGAAGGCGTCGGCCTTCTCGAACATCAGCCGTTTGCGCGTGTGCATATCCGGCACGACGATCAGGTCCTGCGCGGTTTCGAGCGCGACTTCGCGGTCGGTCAAAAATTGCGGGATGATGCCGGTGACGAAGCCGCCATGGGCGAGGGTAGAGCGGGCGATTGCGCCCATCAGGCCGGTATTGCCGCCGCCATAGACGAGCCCGATGTGCGCCGCAGCGAGAATGCGTCCGAGCTGGGCGGCGGCCTCGATATAGATCGGCTCGGCGCCTTGTGCGGAGCCGCAATAGACGCAGACGTTGCGGATGATGCCCGCCGTCGGCGCGATCAGAGATGAATCGTCCAAGTTGATACGTGTCATGCCGCGCTTGTCGCCCTCAGGCCGGGATGGGTCAAGAAATTCCGGCAAAATACGAACCTGGCATGGAAATCGGGTCGAACCGCGGCGCTACGGCTCCGATTTCGCTTCCCTATTCGGAGAAAGGCGTTAAATGGGCGAATGAATAAGAGACGGACAACGTCTCAGTTGGGAGGACTGCACCGATGAAGCGTTCCCAGATCGTAGCTCTTCTACTTGGCGCCGCCGTGGTGGCCGTAGGGGCGGGGCTTGCCTGGCGCGCGCATGTCTTCCAGGCGCAGGCACCACAGCCGCTTCCTTTCGCCGGCGCTGTCCCGTCCATGCCGCCTGCGGTTCCCAAGCCTGCCGAGGCACCCAAGGCCGCCGCCACTTCGGCGCAAGCCGAGGCCGCAAAGCCACAACAGCAGGTTGAAGCTGCGATCCCGCCTGAAGGACCGGTGGCGCAGCCGGCGGTCGCCCTGGCGCCCCCGCCGCCGCAATTCGATACGGTGCGGGTCGAGCCCTCGGGCGATGCGGTCGTCGCCGGCCACGGCCAGCCGAACGATCAAATTGCCTTGCTCGCCAACGGCAGGGCGATCGCCAATATCGACGCCGACGGCGCGGGCAATTTCGTCATCATTCCGACCCCCTTCGCACCGGGCAATTATGAACTGACGCTGGAAGCCCAGCGGCCGGGGCAGCCGCTGCGCCTCTCGCATCAGGTCGTCACCGTTTCAGTGCCGGCCAAGGGGCAGAAGAACCTCGTCGTCGCGGTCGCTGAGCCGGGCAAGCCGAGCGCCGTGCTGGCCGATACCGCCGCTCCGCCCGAGCCCAAACCCGCCAATGTGCCGGCTGCTGCTGCTACGGCGCCGGCCCCGTCGGTGAACTTCAAGACGACCGAGGTCGATCGGGACGGGTTTTATGCGACCGGCGCGGCGGCGCCGCCAGGTGAACATCTGCGCATCTATCTCAACGGCTCGCCCCTCGCCGACGTGACGGCGGCGAATGACGGGCATTGGTCGTTGACGGTCAAGAAGGGTCTCGCACCTGGCCAGTATGTCGCGCGCGCCGATGCGCTCGATGCGACGCAAAAGGTCGTCGCCCGCGCCGAAGTCAGTTTCGACGTGCCGCTTCTCGTCACGGCGGCCGAACCCCGGCCCGCCGCCCCGCCGCCGGCGGCTGCGAGCGCGACAGTTCAGAATGCGGCAGACGAAACGCCGGCGCCGCCCGCCGTTGCATCAAGCGCGAACGACGCCGTCGTCGCGCATGTCGACACGACCAAAGTGGTGCGCGGCGACAGCCTGTGGCGGATTAGCCGCAAGCTACTGGGCCATGGCATGCGTTACACCTTGATCTACGAGGCCAATGCCAGGCAAATCCGCGACCCGGACCTGATCTATCCGGGCCAGGTCTTCGTCGTACCGCCCAAGAAGCAATAGGCGCATC
This sequence comes from Methylovirgula sp., assembly GCA_031291555.1. Taxonomy (GTDB): domain Bacteria; phylum Pseudomonadota; class Alphaproteobacteria; order Rhizobiales; family Beijerinckiaceae; genus Methylovirgula. Next base: position 2,714 of record JARLIV010000059.1, read on the forward strand.
GGCCGCGAACGTCTGCTGCGAATCTGCGCCTGGGGTTTCGGGCGCGACTGCCTATATGCAGACTCGGGCGCGCAATCCGATTCGTGCCGGCCGTCCGCCAAAAGAGAGATATGCTGCAAAAGACTCCCAATTCGCCCGTCACGAGATCACAGGCGCGGCCGCCGTTTGCGGCGCGTGCGTCCGCCACATGGGCCAGGCTCTTGCCCTATGTCTGGCCGAGCGGCCGGCGCGATCTGCAATGGCGCATGTTCGCGACCCTCGCCCTGTTGCTGATCGGCAAACTCGTCACGATCGCCGTGCCCTATGCCTTCAAATGGGCGACCGACGGGCTGATAGGGCACCCAACCGCGCGTCACCTGTTCGGCTTTGTGGCAGGGCCCCTCGCGCTCACCTTGCTCTACGGCCTGCTGCGCATCGCCATGGCGGGCTTCACGCAAGCCCGCGATGCGGTCTTCGCTGCGGTTGCCATGAATGCGGTGCGCCGGCTCGCCAACGATGTCTTCGTTCACCTCCATCTTTTGTCGCTGCGCTTTCATCTCGAGCGGCGGATCGGGGGCCTGACGCGCATCTTGGAGCGCGGCCGCGATGCGATCGAAACCATCGTGCGCACGGTCGTCCTCGTCGCCGTGCCGACGGCGGTCGAATTCCTGTTGATCCTCGCCGTCTTCTTCGTTCAGTTCGACTGGCGCTATACGTTGGCGGTCGCGACCATGATCGCGGCCTATATGGCCTTCACCCTCACCGCCACCAACTGGCGCATCAACATCCGCCGGACGATGAACGAGAGCGATGTCGATGCCAACACCAAGGCGCTCGACAGCCTCCTGAATTATGAGACGGTGAAATATTTCGGCGCCGAGGCGCGCGAGGCCGCGCGCTACGACAGATCGATGGCGCGCTATGAGAAGAGCAGCGTCAAATCCTACACATCGCTGACCTTCCTCAATTTCGGCCAAGCTTTGATCTTCTCGCTGGGCCTGACGGTGGTGATGGCGCTGAGCATCGCCGGCATCCGCGCCGGGCACAACAGCGTCGGCGATTTTGTCCTCATCAACGCGATAATGATCCAGCTTTATCAGCCGCTGAACTTCCTCGGCTCGGTCTATCGCGACATCCGCCAGGCGACCATCGATCTCGAAATGATGTTCGACATTCTCGGCAAGCATCCCGAGATCGCCGACCGGCCCGGCGCCAAGCCGCTGACCGTCGCAGGCGGGCATCTGCGCTTCGACAACGTCCGCTTTGGCTATGATCCCGGCCGCGAGATTTTGAAGGGGATCAGCTTCGATGTGCCGCCGGGCCAGACGCTCGCGATCGTCGGCCCTTCGGGCGCCGGCAAGTCGACCATCTCGCGGCTTATCTTCCGCTTCTATGAGCCGTCTTCCGGCGCGATCACCATCGATGGCCAGAACATCGATACGGTGACGCAGCAGTCTCTGCGCGCGGCGATCGGCATGGTGCCGCAGGATACCGTGCTCTTCAACGACACGATCGCCTACAACATCCGCTACGGCCGCGCCGAGGCCTCGGATGCTGAGATGCGCGAGGCGGCGCGGCTGGCGCAGATCGATCGCTTCATCGAAAGCGTGCCCGGCGGCTACGAGGCGCAGGTCGGCGAGCGCGGGCTGAAGCTCTCGGGCGGCGAGAAGCAGCGCGTCGCCATTGCCCGCACGATCCTCAAAGGGCCGCCGATCCTGGTTCTCGACGAAGCGACCTCGGCGCTCGACAGTTTCACCGAAGGCGAAATCCAGGACGCGCTCGACCGCGTCGCCAAAGGCCGCACCACGCTCGTCATCGCGCACCGGCTTTCGACCGTCGTCAATGCCGACGAGATTCTTGTGCTCGACCAGGGGCGGATCGTCGAGCGCGGGCCGCATGCGGTGCTCCTGGCCCGCAACGGCGTCTATGCCGCGATGTGGAACCGGCAGAACGAAGTGCGCCGGGCCGAGGAGGTTTTGCGCCGCGCTGCGGCAGAAGAGCAGGGTGCGCCGCACGCGGCGCAGGCCGATGCGGCCGAGCTTGAGCCGCGCTCTTACGACGAAGATGACGCGGACGTTGCTCTAGGGTAAGCCGTGTTGGCGCGCCCTTCACTGATGGACAACGGCCCCATGAGCGTCATCGACTCGATCCGCAAACAGATCCCGCCGATCCATCCCGAAGGCTATGTGTTCATCGCGATCTTCGCGGTGGTAACCATGGTCCTCGGCTGGATTTACGATCCGTTGTTCTGGGTCGGCCTGGTGCTGACCATCTGGTGCGCCTATTTCTTCCGCGATCCGGCGCGGGTGACGCCGCTGGAGGACGGCCTCGTCGTCTCGCCGGCGGATGGCCTGATTTCGGCGGTCGGGCCAGCGGCGCCGCCGCCGGAATTGGGGCTCGGCGCCGATCCCTTGCTGCGCATCTCGATCTTTATGTCGGTCTTCGACGTTCATGTGAACCGCGCGCCCATGGCCGGGCGGGTTGCCAAAATCGCCTATCGGCCCGGACTCTTTATCAATGCCGATCTCGACAAGGCGAGCGAGGACAACGAGCGCAACGGCCTCACGATCGATACGGCTGCCGGGCGGATCGGCGTCGTCCAGATCGCCGGCCTCATCGCGCGGCGGATCGTTTGCTTCGTCTCCCAGGGCGACAGCCTTGAAGCCGGCGAGCGCTTCGGCCTGATCCGCTTTGGCTCGCGTGTCGATGTCTATCTGCCGCATGGTGCGCGGGCGCTCGTGGCCATGGGCGGGCGCGCCGTGGGCGGCGAGACGATCCTCGCCGATTTCAACGCCGACGCGCCGCCGCGGCGGTTTGCGACCGACTAGCGCGCTTTCCGGCCAGAATGGACTCATCTGGCCGATAAGAAATTGCGCCGATTCAAAACGTTGGAGCGTTTTCTGACCGGAAAAGTCGTGCAACTTTTCCGGAACAGGCTCTAAAAGGCCAAGCTCGCGCCGATTTCCGCGGGCGGCGATTTACTTTAAGAAGGCGCGCATGAGCGATCCACAACCGAGACGATTTTCGGTCCATGCGGAGGCCGCGGCCGAGCCGGGCGCCGCGGGGCAGGGCGAGCGCCGCCTCGGCCTCGTGCGCGGGCGCCGCATCCGGCCGGTGCCGCTGCGCATCATCCTGCCGAACCTCGTCACGCTGCTCGCTCTATCGATGGGGCTGACCGGCATCCGCTTTGCCGTCGAAGGGCAATTCCAGATCGCCGTCCTTGTCGTCATCATCGCCGCCATTCTCGATGGGCTCGATGGGCGTTTGGCGCGGGCCCTTCGCGGCACCTCGCGCTTCGGCGCCGAGCTCGACTCGCTCGCGGATTTCGTCGATTTCGGCGTCGCGCCGGGCCTCATCCTCTATCTGTGGAATCTGCACCAGATGAAGAGCCTCGGCTGGTTCGCGGCGCTCATCTTCGCTATTGCCTGCGCGCTGCGGCTCGCGCGGTTCAATGTCTCGCTCGATGATCCCAACCGGCCGAGCTGGGAGGGCTATTTCTTCACCGGCATGCCAGCCCCGGCCGGCGCTGTGCTCGGCCTGCTGCCGCTTTATCTCAACTTTTCGTTCTTGGCGGTGCCGCCGACGCGCGCCATCGCGCCCTTCGAGATAGGCTATGTGCTTTTCATCGCCTTTCTGATGGCGAGCCGCATCCCGCATTTCTCGATCAAGAAGATTGGCCGGATTCCGCGCGAATACGTGATCGTCGTCCTGTTCGCCATCGCTGCGATCGTACTGCTGCTGGCAAGTTTCCCCATGGAAATGCTCGCCTGCCTCAGTCTCGCTTATCTCGCCACTATCCCCTTCGCCATCCTCAAATATAAAGCCTTTGCGGCGAGCGCGGCGGCGCAGGGCGGCAGCCCAGCTTAGCGCGAGCCTGCGCCGCGGCAGTTCACAAATGCGGCGTTCTCGATTAGGGTCCGCGCCTCGCACCGTGAGGCCGCGCCGCGGACTTCAGCAGAAGGAATCAAATGTCGAAAGAAGAATTGCTCGAGTTTCCGGGCGTCATCGTCGAATTGCTCCCGAATGCGACCTTCAGGGTCAAGCTCGAGAATGACCATGAGATCATCGCCCATACAGCCGGAAAGATGCGCAAGAACCGCATCCGCGTCTTGACCGGCGACAAAGTCCTTGTCGAAATGACTCCTTACGACCTTACCAAGGGTCGCATCACCTATCGTTTCAAGTAATTTCGAGCGGTGGCCGTGAGCGGCGAGAGCAAACCCTGGCGGCCCAAGCTGATTCTGGCCTCGGCCTCGGTCCGCAGGCTCGAGCTGTTGCAGCAGATCGGGCTCGATCCCGACGCCTTGATCCCCGCCGACCTCGACGAAAGCCCCAATAAGGGCGAGTTGCCGCGCGCATTGGCTGTCCGGCTCGCCAACGAGAAGGCGGCGGCCGCGGCCAAGATCGCCGCCGAGCGGCCGGAACTCGAAGGCGCCTTTCTGCTCGCCGCGGATACGGTCGTGGCGGTCGGCCGGCGGATTTTGCCGAAATGCGAAATCGTCGACGAGGCGGCGCAATGCCTGCGGCTGCTGTCCGGCCGGGTGCACCGCGTCTATTCCGGCGTCACGCTGATCACGCCCAAGGGCGGCAAACGCCACCGGTTGGTCGAGACGCGGGTGCGGTTCAAGCGCTTTTCCAGCGAGGACATGGAGGCCTATCTCGCCTCCGGCGAATGGCGCGGCAAGGCCGGCGGCTATGCCATTCAGGGGCTTGCCGGCGCTTTCGTCGTCAAGCTGACCGGCTCCTATACCAACGTCGTCGGCCTGCCGCTCTACGAAACCGTCTCTCTGCTTGCGGGCGAAGGCTTTCCGGCCCATCTCTTTTGGCTCAATCGCGTTTGATCGTGTCAACTTAATGTGTTGGAGCGTGTTCTCGCCGGAAAAGTCGTGCAACTTTGCCGGAACAAGCTCTGTGATGGAGTGCCATGAAGCCAAAAGCTGAGCCCGCCGGCGGCACCGCGCCGGCGCGAGTCTGCCCGATCTGCGGCAAGCCGCCGAGCCCGGCCGAGCGCCCGTTCTGCTCGCGCCGCTGCGCCGACATCGATTTGCATCGTTGGCTCAGCGGCGCCTATGCCGTGCCGGCGCGGCCGGAGGAGGAAGACGAGAGGCCAGAGCAAGCGCGGCCTGAGCAGGACTAGGATATCGTTACCTTCGGCCGTGGGAGCGCCATGTTTTTCGTCGCCTCAAAACTCTTCTGGGCCCTGGTCGAGCCGTTCAATTTCCTGCTGATCCTGGGCCTTGCCGGCGTCGTACTCAGCTTTGGCTCCTGGCGGCGCCTTGGCCGAGGGCTTTGCCTCGCATCGCTGCTGCTGCTCGCGATCGTCAGCTTTTCGCCGCTGGGGGCCGTGCTGTTGCGCCCGATCGAGGATCGATTCCCGCTGCCGGGGCCGGACCTTGCGGCGCCGACCGGGATTATCGTACTTGGCGGGGGCCTTGATGAGGATCTGTCGCAGGCCCGCCACGAGCCGATCCTGATGGAACTCGGCGGACGGGTGGTGGCCGGCGTGGCGCTGGCGCGGCGTTTCCCCAAGGCGCGGCTGATCTTCACCGGCGGCTCCTCCAGCCTGCGCCCGAGCGGGGCGGACGAGGCAACCGGCGTGCGCGATCTCTGGCTCTCGCTCGGCGTCGATCCGGCGCGCATGACTTTCGAGACGAAATCCCGCAACACCTGGGAAAATGCGTTGTTCACCCGTGCGCTTATCAAGCCACAGCCGGACGAGACGTTTGTGCTCGTCACGTCCGCTTGGCACATGCCCCGGGCGATGGGTGTCTTTCGGAAGCTCGGCTACCGGGTTATCGCCTATCCAGCGGATTACATGACGCTGGGCGACAGCCGCGATTTCGCGCCGATTCATCTCGGCTTCGGCGAACTCGTCATGTTCCAATATGCGGTGCACGAGTGGATCGGCCTTAGCGCCTATCATCTCACCGACAAGACGAGCGCCTGGTTCCCGGCGCCGTAACGAGAGCGCGTTCCGGCAAAGTTCGACGACTTTTCCGATGCGAACACGCTCAACATTTTGAGTTGGCGCGATTTCTTGTCGCCGGAGGGTTCCATCCGGCCGGAAAGCACGCTAACCGAAAAGCGACTTGCCTAGAACCCCATAAGCCAATAAATCCGCGCTGGTTTTCGAGCTGTAACAACAAATCGTCGGGTCTTCGGCAAAACCGAAGGCGCGATCGAAAGTAGGGAAGGAAAGATAATGCGTTTCTTGTGGTTGGTTGCGGCCATCACGCCGCTGGCGCTCGCGAGCGCGCCGGCCTTAGCGGTCGATCCGCTCGACGTTCAACATTGTCAGCAGATGGGCGATGCCGACCAGACGATCGATGGCTGCGGCAAGATCGCCGCCGACAAGAGCATCGATACGCACGACCGGGCGGTCGCCGCCTTCAACCTGGGGATCGGCTATTACGCCAAGAACGATCTCGACAACGCGATCAAGGCTTGGACCGAGGCCACGGCCTTCGAGCCAGGTTATGCCCATGCCTACAACAATCTCGCCAAGGCTTACCTCACCAAGGACGATTTCGCCAAGGCGATCAGCAGTTACGACGCGGCGATCAAGCTCGATCCCAAGCACGCGCTTTCCTACAAGGGCCGCGGCATCGCCGAGTTCCTCAACGGCGGCAAGGAGGCGGCCAAAGCGGATTTCCAGCAAGCGCTCGCGCTCGCGCCGGACGACACCTACACGCTGCTCTGGCTCGAACTCACCAAGCGCCGGCTCGGCGCCAAGCCGTCGCCTGATCTCCCCAAGGCGAGCACGCAGGTGAACATGGGCGCCTGGCCGGGGCCTCTGGTGTTGCTCTACGGAGGCCAGATGACCCCGCACGATGTCATCATAGCCGCGCAGCACGTCGATATGAAAATCTCCAAGATGCGGATGTGCGAAGTGGGCTTCTATGCCGGCGAACTCTCATTGGCCGAGGGCGACAAGGACGAGGCGATCAAATTGTTCAATCATGCGCTCGATGTTTGCTACAATTCGGTCGAGGAGCGCACCGCCGCCGCG
>JARLIV010000277.1 GCA_031291555.1 Methylovirgula sp.
AGCCATTCTTGCTCGTTCGGCTCGCGGGCATAATCCCAAAGCCCCGGCGCCAGTTTGTCGGTGAACGCGGCGAGCGCCGCGCGCTTCTTGTCCTCCTCGACAAATTCGGCATTACCGAAGGCCATGACCGAACGGAATTGCACATTGTGGTTCATCGCCGCCCGCGCGAAGACGATGCCGTCGAGATGGGTGACGGTGAAGCAGACCGGGATGCCCGCCTGCTGCGCCTTGAGCATCCGGCTCGCGGACGACCCATGCCAGTAGACATAATCATCGATGCGCCAATGGCTCGTCGGCGTCACATAGGGCTGACCCTCGAAAATATAGCCGATCTGACAGATGATGCCGGCATCGATGATATCGTAGACGGTCTGGCGATCATATTTGCCGAGCCAATGATAGCGGCGCAGACGCGTGCGGTCGGAGGGGGGCGGTGAAGCCTCGGACATTCTCGGTAACCTCGTTGCCGCAACTGCAAATCTCGCCGCCGGCGTCACTGGCGGGGGCGACGCTTCGCCCGGCACAGCGGCGCATCGATGGCGCGATCGTGTACAGCTGAGAGACCCCTGGAAAGAACCGGGGCAGGAGAAACTCATGGGTCCAGAAACGGGACAGCGCGACGGGGGAACCAACCCGCGCGCCTTCTTCGTTACGGCGCTGCGCCGCGGCGCGCCCAGGCGACAATGAAAAGGCAAAGCCCGACGATCGCGCCGAGTTCCGCCCAGAAAAAGATGAGGGCGTCGGCCCGCACGCCAAGCGGCGGCGCGCCGGGCAGGGCGTTGCGCAGGACCGGCAGCGCGAAGATCATCGCGCCGAGCGCGCCGACAAACGGCACCTCGATCTTGCGCGTGCCGACGAAAACGAGGCTGCCGATGACCAGCGCACAGATCGCCACGACGAACATTGCGCCATAGATCGCGAGGCTAAAGAAGGCCACGGCGCCGGTGCGGCTAAAGCTGGATTCCAGCGCCAGTTCGTCCCGGTGCGATGCAGGGCGTGCCTGAACCTCCACGGTGAATCCGAACAGCCCCTCCCATGCCTTGGCGCGGATCGCCAGCGGGTGATCCGTGCCGTCTTCGGTCAGCGCGCTCGCTGAGAGGACCGTCGAAGAAACATAACGATCGAACGGATAATCGCGGACATTTCCACGCTCAAGGTCGAATTCGAAAGTGGCTTCGGGCAATGGTTGACCGGCCTTGACTGCGATCTGCTCGACCTGCTCGCCGCGCCGGATTCTCAAAATGTAGCTTCGATCCGCGATCATCGTGTCATCGGGCGCCGCAGAACCCGGTAAAAGATTGATCCGCAGCTGGATCGCATGGTTGACCGGGTCGATGTGCGTGGGTTGCAGATAGAGCCGGACCTGTGCTTCGCCGGAGGGCGCACCGAGTTCGACTTCAGCGGGCCCTTTAGCCATGTCGAACCGCGCCAGCATCACCCCATAGGCGATCAGGCAGAGGGTGACGAGGACGGCCAGGACGATGGCGCGACTCAAGACGGGTGAGATCTGCCTCTCCGGGGTTTCGGTATCGGACACGCTGACCGTCGGACTGGCCGAGATTTTATCGATAACGCCGAGCTTTACAGGCGGGGTGCCCGGTTGACAATCCGCCTCGGCGTTGCGCCGAGCTAGAACGAGTGATTGTCTAAGTCGTTGATCTAAATGGTGGAGCCAGGCGGAATCGAACCGCCGACCTCTTCAATGCCATTGAAGCGCTCTCCCAACTGAGCTATGACCCCACGCTTTCGCGCCATGCAAATCTTTGGGTGGATCTGCGGCCGTAACCGGCCGTCGCGGAGCGGCTATATAGACATAATAGGGCGCCGCCACAAGCCGCCATTCCCGCAGCGGAATGGCTCTTTACCCGCGATCTACGGCTCCTCGTCCGGCGCGATATCGCCGTCGATCAAGCCAGTGACATCGTCGCTGTCTTCCTCTTCCTCTTCGAGGAAGGTGTCGTCGTCGCCGCCCTCGTCTTCGATCTCGACATCGTCTTCCGCCACGGTTTCGAGCGCGGCCTCTCCCGCCTCGACCTCGTCGAGCGAAACCAGTTCGACGCCCGTTTCGGCCTCTTCCTCGTCTTTCTCGGCCGCTGCCGCGCGGGTCGCGCGGCCGGCGATCTGCTGGACGGCACCGCATTTCGGGCAGACGACCGGGCTCTTGTTCAAATCAAAGAACTTCGTGCCGCATTGTTGGCAGGTATGCTTGTTACCGAGCTCGAGTTTCGCCACGGTTTGGCCTCTAAGGATCGTTGAACACCCCGGCAGCGGCACGGCCCATCTTCGCTCGCGCCCTGGCTAGGCCCGGCAAGCGAATATCGCGTCCCCGCCACATTGGCGCGCTTAAGGCTCCCGTTAGTAAGCCCCAAGGCGCGTGTCAATTGGAACTTCATGGGCCTATCCGCAAGAGACCGTGGGGGCCGCACTGCGGAAAATCGCGGCGCGGCGGGGCTGATTGGCCCATGACTTTTCCCCAACTCGCATGCTACGAGCAGCGCAGCGAATTTGCCGGATGTGGAGGGATTTTGGCTGTTTCGATAAGCGTTTCGCCGCCGGCCGCGGCCTTGGGCGCAGCGCCGAGCGGGCCGCTGAAAGGCCGGCTGCGGCCACCTGGGGACAAATCCATCTCGCATCGTGCCTTCATCCTCGGTTCGCTCGCCGTCGGCCGGACGGAGATCAGCGGCCTGCTTGAGGGGGAAGATGTGCTCCACACCGGCGCAGCCTGCCGGGCGCTGGGCGCGCGAATCGAACGGTGCGGCGAGGGCGTCTGGCAGGTCGAGGGCGTCGGCATCGGCACGCTGCTGGAGCCGCGCGAGACGCTTGATTTCGGCAATGCCGGCACTGGCACAAGGCTGATGATGGGCGTCGTCGGCGGCCATGGAATCACCGCCACGTTCGATGGCGATGCCTCGCTGCGCAAGCGGCCGATGCGCCGCGTGCTCGATCCTTTGGTCCTGATGGGGGCGGAGGTTCTGTCGCAGGAGGAAGGCGGGCCGGAGAAGTCCTTTTTGCCGATTCGGCTGAAGGGCACGCCCGAGCCCTTGCCGATCGAATATCGGACCAAGGTCGCCTCGGCGCAGATCAAATCGGCCGTGCTGCTCGCCGGGCTCAATTCGCCGGGCCGTACGGTGTTGATTGAGCCGCAGGCGAGCCGCGACCATACCGAAAAGATGCTGACCCATTTCGGCGCGACGGTCCGTAGCGAGCCCTTCGACACGCATGGCCGCAAGATCACGCTCGAAGGCCGGCCGGCGCTGCATCCGGCGCAGATCAAAGTGCCCGTCGATCCGTCCTCGGCGGCTTTTCCTCTGGTCGCGGCGCTCATCGTGCCGGGCTCGGACATCGTCATCGAAGGCATGATGATGAATCCGCTGCGCATCGGCCTGCTGCAGACGCTCCTCGACATGGGCGCTCTGGTCGAGGTGCTCGATCAGCGTGACGAGGGCGGCGAAAGCGTCGTCGACCTGCGCGTGCGCGCTTCGGATCTGCGCGGCGTCGATGTTCCGGCCGAGCGGGCGCCGGCGATGATCGACGAATATCCGATCCTCGCCGTCGCCGCGGCCTTCGCTACGGGCGAGTCACGGATGCGCGGCCTCTCGGAGCTGCGAGTCAAGGAATCCGACCGGCTGGCTGCCATCGCCGCGGGCCTCGCCGCCGCCGGGGTCGAAAGCGCGATCGAGGGCGATGATTTGATCGTCGCCGGCCGCGCCGGCGAAGTGCCGGGCGGCGGCGTCGCGGTGACGCATCTCGACCATCGCATCGCGATGAGCTTCCTCTGCCTCGGCCTTGCGGCCCGGCGCGGCATGGCAATCGACGATGCGGCGATGATCGCGACGAGCTTTCCGACTTTCCAGGCGGCGCTCGCCGGGCTTGGAGCGGGCTTCTCATGATCGTGGCGATCGACGGGCCGGCGGCGTCCGGCAAAGGCACCTTGGCGCGCCGCCTCGCCGAATATCTGAACCTGCCGCATCTCGATACCGGGCTGCTGTATCGCGCCACTGCCCGCACGCTCATCGAGCATGGCCAGAGCCTTTCGGATGTCCGCGCCGCGGTCGCGGCCGCGCGGGGGCTGTCACTCACCGATTTCGATCCCAAGGTGCTGCGCGGCCGCGACATGGGCGAGGCGGCCTCGATCGTCGCCGCCATTCCGGAGGTGCGCCAAGCCCTCGTCGACATGCAGCGCAGTTTCGCCGCCCGGCCCGGCGGCGCCGTGCTCGATGGGCGCGATATCGGCACAGTGATCTGCCCGCAGGCCGAGGTGAAGATTTTCGTGACCGCGAGCCCCGAGACTCGCGCGACCCGCCGCGCGCTGGAGCTGAAAGGCCAAGGCGAGGCCGTTGATTATCAGATGGTTCTGGAGGAAATCCGCCGCCGAGATGCCCGCGATGCCTCGCGCAGCCTAGCGCCG
>JARLIV010000278.1 GCA_031291555.1 Methylovirgula sp.
CTTCTGCGTCGCGACATCTTCAATCGTCGTGCCCGCGATGAAGGTGAGATAGGGCGGAACCAGCGGCAAAACGCAGGGGCTGAGGAAAGAGAGAAGCCCGGCCGCCGCAGCCGCGGAAAGCGTAACGTCATTTGCCATCGGCAAGTCTCTTAGACTGAAAAAAGGGGCGAGGGAACGCCGGGCGCATCACACTGGCTTGACGCGTTTCCCTGCGGGAATCAAGGTTAACCCCCCGTTCAGCGCCGGGGCCGCAGCTTTCCGGCAAGACATTCCTCTCCGGAATCGTTATGGAAGGCGAGCCATTGAAGACCATGCCGAGCCATAGCCTCCTGCGGCGCCCCGCCGCGCCCTGCCTCTGTCCCAGCCCTTGAGCCATAGGCATGAGGGTTCTTGCCGCCTTTCTCTTCAACGTGCTCTGCAATTTCGCGATCGGGCTCCTGGTCGCGAAGTTTCTGGGGCCGGCGGAATATGGCCGTTTCGCGCTGGCTTTTGCCGTCGCGGTCGCGGTGCAGACCGGCTTTTTCGATTGCCTGCGCCTCGGCGCGACACGATTTTATTCCGAGCGCGTGCGCAAAGAGGACCCGACCCTGCGGGCGACGCTCGATGTCACCTTCATCGTCATCGCCCTTTCGATGGGCGTCGCGGCGAGCCTCTTGTTTCTTTCCGGCGCCCATTTCACCCTGTCGAACAGCCTGATTGTGCTCGCCCTCATCTGCGCGGTCTCGAATGGCGTGTTCGACTATAACACCGCCCTCGTCCGCGCCCGCTTCCACGACCGGCTCTATACGAGGCTGATCCTCGTCAAGAACGCCCTGGCGCTGCTGCTGACCGGAGGCGGCGCCTTTCTGTTCGGCTCGGCCAAGATGGCGCTCGTCGGCACGATCATCAGCATGTCGGGCGCCGTCATCACGGCCCGCGCGGCGCTGCGCGATCAAGACGCCAAGCGCGAGCACGCGAGCTTTGCGATCGCCAAATCGATCCTCGCCTATTCGATGCCGATCGTCTTGGCCAATGTGCTCTATCTCGCCATTCCACTCGCCAACCGCTCGATCATCGCGGCGCTCTACGGCTTCTCGGAAACGGGACAGTTTTCCCTCGCCTATGATCTCGGCAGCAAGGCGATCCAGGCCATCGGCTCGGCCCTCGATGTCGTGCTGTTCCAGATCGCCGTCGCGCTGCACGACGAGCATGGGCCAAGCCATGCCAAGGATCAGGTGGCCCGCAATATGGCGATCGTCATCGCTGTCGTGCTGCCGGCCTGCACCGGCATCTGGCTGACGCTGCCCTCGATCGACCACGTGATCGTGCCCGTCGCCTATCGCGGCCCCTTCGCCAACCTGCTGACCTTGATGATGGCTGGCCTGTTCAGCTCGGCGATCATCCTCTTCGGCATCAGCCCGATCTTCCAGATCGCCAAGCGCACCGCGCCGCTCATCGCTGCGGCGGTCATCGCCTGCATTGTCGATCCCCTCCTCATCCTCGTCCTGCCGAAGAATCCGGACGCTTCGAGCCTCGCCATCGCGCAGACCGGCGCCTATGTCGCCGCGCTCGCCGCGCTGGTCGTGATGGCAAGCTTCACCAAGCCGCAATGGCCGCGCCTGCGCGATCTCGCCCTGACTGCGCTCGGCACTGCCGCCATGGCGGCGGTGCTGCTGCCGCTGCGTGAGCACAACCCCGGCTTCCTGACCCTCGCGGGCCAGGTTCTCGCCGGGGCGCTGATCTACACGCTCTTCGTCTGCACTTTCGACATCGCCGGTCTGCGCGAAATCATTATCGCGCGGCTGCGCCCGATCCTGGCGCGGCTGCGGGCCTCCTCGTAAGGCGCGGCCTGCGGCCCGGGGTTCTGGGGCGGTGGACGTTCCTATGAGAACGCCGCAGCGCCCGTATCTTTTAATCGCATCGGATTTGTCCGAAAACCGCTACGCATTTTTCGGTCCGATGCTCTAGCGCCGCCCCGCCCAGCGTCGGACCTTGCGCGGCGATTTCCTTGCCGCCGCTTTCTTCACCGGCTTCTTCACCGGGCGCTTCGCCACCGTCTTACGGACAGATTTCTTGGTCACGGATTTCTTCGTCACGGATTTCTTGGCCGTGGATTTCCGCACGGCCTTTTTCACTGGACGCTTCTTCACAGCAGCTTTGCGGACCGGGCTCTTCTTGACCGCGGCCTTGCGTGTAACGCGCGTCTTGGCGGCAAGCTTGCGCGTTCCCTTCTTCGCCGCTGCCTTCTTCGCCGCTGCCTTCTTGGGCGCCGCTTTTTTTGCCGCCCGCTTTTTCACAGCCGTTTTGCGCGCCGGCGATTTCTTCGCCGGAGATTTTTTCGCGGGGGCCTTTGGCTTCGGCGCAACACGCGCCTCCGGCTTTGCCGCTGCCGGCGCGGGTGCCTTTGCCGGTGCCTTGGGTTTTGGCGCCACGCGCGGACGGCGCTCGGGCTTTGCGATCTCCATGACGGCAGCCGGCACGAACTGCACCGCCGGCGCTTCATGCGCCGCGACCGGGACAGGCTTTGGCTTGGGCGCGCGCGGCTTGCGCGGCTTTTTCGGCGCGGGCATTTCCGCGACCGCGGGCTTCTCCCCGGCGGCGAGAAGGAATTCCAGCACGGCGTCGTTGAACGCCTCGGCGGCTTCGACCGGCGATAGATGCGCCGCCGCCAGCGTCACCAATTTTGCGTTCGGGATCGAACTCGCGACCAAGGCACCGACTCCCGGCGGTGTCACCGGATCATGGCGGCCGACGATGACGAGGACGGGATGGGTTATCGCATGGAGGTCTTCGCGCAGGTCCGCGTCGCGAAGGGCGGCAGAGACGCCGGCATAACCTTCCGCGCTCGTCGCCGCGGCCGTCTCCTCGAAGTGGCGGACCTCATCCGGATGCAATTCACGATAATTCCGAGTGAACCAGTTTTCGATCAGGCTTGGCGCCAGCGCGCCGACGCCCTTTTCCGTCACGATCCGGATTCGCTCGTTCCAATTCTCCCGCGTGCCGATCTGCGCAGCAGTATTGGCGAGCACGGCGCAGCCGATCCGCTCCGGCGCATGGCGCAGCAGCCAGAGACCGATGAGCCCGCCCGCCGACGCGCCGATGAAATCCGCCTTGTCGATCTTCAGCGCGTCGAGGATGGCCAGCGCATCCCGGCCGAGGCGCCCGAGGGAATAGGGCGCGGGGCTTATCTGGCTGCCGCCGTGGCCGCGCAGATCATAACGCACCAAGCGGAAATGCGGCTTCAAGGCCGCGACTTGATGATCGAAGAGATGAAGATTGGTGCCCAGCGAATGCGCCAGTAGAATCGCCGGGGCCTCTGGCTTGCCCTCGACAATAATGTTGAAGGCCTCGCCATCGATGATGGTCTCGGTCATGACCGCTCTCCCGAAGGGTCGCCGCGTTCAGCCCGGATGATCGGCGGCGCGCTCGCTAGACTAGCCTGCCCGCGAAACGCTGCAAGAGAAAGACATGATCGGCGTGATGCTCTTGCGCGAATTTTTTACGCGCGGACTGGCCAGCACCCCAGCCGCCGCATTTAGCCTCTGCCGGAGAGAGACGCATTATCCTCACTGAAATCATGAGGTTATAGGCAAATTGTGCCTAGGCCTTCGGCACATTCCTGGCGAGATCATCGAGCCAGGTTTGCGCATTGCCGTCGGAGGGCGCGCGCCAATCGCTGCGCGGCGACAGCGAGCCGCCGGCGACAACCTTCGGGCCGTTCGGCAGAGCCGAGCGTTTGAATTGACTGAAACCGAAGAAGCGCCGGATGAAAACCTCGAGCCAATGCCGGATCTGCGCGAGATCGTAGGCATGGCGGCGGTCTTCCGGAAAATCATGCGGCCATTCGCCTTTGGCAACGTCCGCCCAAGCGGCTTGCGCGAGAAAGGCGATCTTCGCCGGGCGGAACCCGTAGCGCAGGACATAAAAGAGGTTGAAGTCCTGCAATTCGTAGGGGCCGATCGCCGCCTCGGTGCTTTGCACTTCGCCGCCCGCGCTTGCCGGAATCAGCTCCGGCGTAATCTCGGTATGCAGGATCGAAGCGAGCGTCGCGAGCACCGGTGGCGCAAATTGCTTGGTCGCGATGCACCAGCGGATCAGATATTGGATCAAGGTCTTGGGCACGCCGGCGTTGACCGCGTAATGCGACATCTGATCGCCAACGCCATAGGTGCACCAGCCGAGCGCGAGCTCCGACAGATCGCCGGTGCCCAGCACCATGCCGCCATGGAAATTCGCGAGGCGGAAGAGATAATCCGTGCGCAGCCCCGCCTGAACATTCTCGAAGGTCACGTCATAGACTTTCTTGCCGGTCCCGAAAGGATGGCCGATTTCGGTGAGCATCAGCCGCGCGGTTTCGGTGATGTCGAGCTCTTTGGCCGTCACGCCGAGCGCGTCCATCAGCGCAATGGCATTGCTCTTCGTCGTCTTGCTGGTGGCGAAGCCAGGCATCGTATAGGCGAGAATATTGCTGCGCGGCTTGCCGAGACGGTCCATCGCCTTCGCCGCGACGATGAGGGCGTGCGTCGAATCGAGGCCGCCGGAAATGCCGATGACGAGCTTGTCGACCTTCGTCGCGGCGAGCCGCTGCTCCAGCGCCGTCACCTGGATGTTGTAGGCCTCATAGCAATCTTGTTCCAAGCGCGCGGGGTCGGCCGGAACGAAGGGAAAGCGCGCGACGTCGCGCATGAGGCCGATGTCGCCCTTGGGCGGCGCCAGCCGGAAAGAGATGCGCCGGAAGTCCTCGGGCGCGACGCCGACGTGGCGGCGGTTGTCGTCGAACGTGCCTTGCCGCAGCCGCTCCTGCGCCAGAAGTTCGAGATCGATATCGGCGATGACGAATTGCGCCGCTTCGGCAAAGCGCGGCGATTCGGCAAGGATCACCCCATCTTCGGCGATCGTCGTCTGCCCGTCCCAGGCAAGATCAGTCGTCGACTCGCCCTTCCCCGCCGCGGAATAAAGATAGGCCGCGAGGCAGCGCTCCGATTGCGATCGCACCAGGAGCCGGCGTGTCTCGGCTTTGCCGATCGTGATGTTGCTGGCCGAGAGGTTGGCGAGAACCGTCGCGCCGGCCAGCGCGGCGAGCGAGGATTGCGGCACCGGCACCCAGAGGTCCTCGCAGATTTCGGCATGAACCACAAAGCCCGCGATATCCTCAGCGACAAAGAGCAGGTCCGGGCCGAAGGGCGCGGTGTGTGCGCCGATCGTGATCTCGTCCCCCTCCGTCGCGTCGCCGGAGGCGAAATGCCGCCGCTCGTAGAACTCGCGATAATTCGGCAGATGGATCTTCGGGACGACCCCGAGCAAGCGCCCGCGATGAATTGCGAGCACGCAATTATAGAGCCGCCCCTGATGGCGCAGCGGCGCACCGACGAAGAACAGCGGCATGAGATCGACTGACGCGGTGACGAGGCGATCCACCGCGCGCGCGATCGCCGCATGGAGCGCATCCTGCAGCAGAAGATCGTCGATCGCATAGCCTGAGAGTGAAAGCTCGGGGAACACCGCAAGCGCGGCGGCCTTGGCATCCACCTGAGCCAGCACCTCGAGAACAGCCTCGGCATTGGCAGCCGGGTCGGCGAGACGGCACGTCGCTGCGCAAGCTGCGACGCGTGCGAAGCCTTGGGCGTATATCGAACGAAAATCCATCAGCGTCATTCATTTCTCACGAGGGGCGCCGGGGCGAACCGCGCGAGCCGTGGCAAATCAAATCATTCTTACGTCGGAACCACTACTATTTAAAAGTGCCGCGACATGCTTACGCAAACGAAGTTAATCCCCGCGTGCTCGCACAGGCTGAAAAGGATGAGTTCATCTCGTGTTCAGTCGGCGAGTCGCAGTCTCAAGACTATGCGGTCGCTTACGCATTGCAACTCAATCGCGGACCGGCCGTGCTCCAAGCAACACGACAGTCTGCGTGCGGCTTGCACTTTTTGGCTTGTACATAATCTAGCCTAAGGGAGACCGGATTGCGTTTACTTCTTTCAAGCTTAACGGCGGCGACTTTGGCGGCGAGCGCGATGGTTCCCGTCGCGCAGGCCGCGCCCTTGGCCGGCCAGTCGGCCGTGCAGCAGTCTGCCGGCGGCCTCGCCGCCATTGAGAAGACCCAGTTCTTCTGGGGCGGCTACAATTACTGCTGGTATGACGACGGCTGGCATGGGCCGGGCTGGTACTGGTGCGGTTATGCGTGGCGCAACGGCTTTGGCTGGGGCGGCGGCTATGGATGGCACGGCTGGCACGGTGGTGGTTGGCATGGCGGTGGCTGGCACGGCGGCGGCCACGGTGGCTGGCACGGTGGTGGCCACGGCGGCTGGCACGGCGGTGGCGGCTGGCACGGCGGTGGCGGCTGGCACGGTGGTGGTGGCCATGGTGGCGGCGGCCACGGCGGTGGTGGCCACGGCGGCCATCATTGATCGACCAGCAAATAGCGGCGGAGACGGAAATCGGCGGCAACAAGCCGCCGATTGTTTTTTGCGCCGTGTTGCCTTTGGGGCTCAACCGCGGCGTCAAATTTTCGTTAACCATTTCGGAGCGGAATTCACCTCTACGGCGATGGCGCAAAAGCCGATTCGCCGCATCAGCCTTCAACGGAGGGCAGCACATGGCGAAACGGGGCGCGGTCGAGCAGACGGAAGTTTCAAGCGGGTTCATCAAGCAGCTGTCGGGCTACGGCCTGACGACGGCCGAGATCCTTTACCGGATGCCGGACCACCCGCTGGTTCTGCAGAGTTTTCTTTGGCAGGACTACGACATCGCCCCGGAATTCCCCACGCTGATCAAATTTCTCACGTTCTGGCGAGAAAAGCTCGACGGCCCGATCTACAGCGTCCGCATCGGCCATTCAGGCCTCGTCAAGCCGGCCGAGATGCGGACATTCGGCACCGAACTTCAGTTGCACTGAGCCATCCATTTAAGTACAGAGCCTCGCGCGCCGTCCGGCTAGCTGGACTCGTCCGGCCGATAGAGAAATCGCGCCGACTTCGATGTTGGACACGCTCTAAGCGATGGAGTGCAATGCTTCCGGAGGCGAGCACTGCACGCGCTGCTCGGCGAGCCGCTGCTCGATCTCGTCCGCCGGCATGGGGCGGCCGAAAAGATAGCCCTGCAACTCGTCGCAGCCGAGCGCCCTCAGGAAACGCGCCTGTTCCTCCGTCTCGACGCCCTCGGCGGTCACCGTTAGGCCGAGCGAACGGCCGAGATCGACGATCGAGCGAATGATGATCGCGCTCTCGCCGGAGAACTCCATCGACTCCATGAACGAGCGATCGATCTTGATCTTGTCGAAGGCGAAACGGCGGAGATAAATCAGGCTCGAATAACCGGTGCCGAAATCATCGAGCACCATGCGCACGCCGAGCGCGCGAAGATCGATCATCGCACGCTCGGCAAGGTCGGCATCGGCGATGACGACGCCTTCGGTCAGCTCAAACTCGACGCGTTGCGGATCCAAGCCGGTCTCGGTCAGGATGCGGTCGACCGAGGCGACAAAATCCTTCTGCCGGAATTGAATCGGCGAAACATTGATGGCGACCTTGACATCGGTCCAGAGCTTCGCCTCCGTGCAGGCGCGTCGCAGCGCCCATTCGCCGAGCGCGACGATGAGCCCGCGCTCCTCGGCGAGCGGAATGAAACTGTCGGCCGAGAGCAGGCCATAGGTCCGGTGCTGCCAGCGCGCCAGCGCCTCGACGCAGATGATCTTGCCGTCCTCAGCAGCGAGGATCGGCTGATAAAGAAGCTGTAACTCGTCGTTCTCGATCGCGGCGCGCAATTCGTCCTCGGCGCTCTGGCGCATCCGCAATTCCTCGCCCATCTTGGCTTCGAAGAAGGCAAAGCGGTTGCGTCCGGCCTGCTTCGAGCGATAGAGCGCGAGATCGGCAAGGCGCATCAACTCCTGCCGGTCGCTGGCGTTCTGCGGGCAGAGCGCGATGCCCATGGAAACGCCGATGAATATCTGCTGATTGTTGATCTCGAACGGCACACTCATCGCATCGAGAATGCGTTGCGCCAGGCGCGCGCAATCGCGCGGCTCGATGACATCGGCCTGGATCAGCGCGAATTCGTCGCCGCCGAGCCTGGCGAAATGATCGCAGGCCCGCAGCACTTGCGCCAACCGCCGCGTGAACGCCACGATCAGCCGATCGCCGACATCATGGCCGAACGTATCGTTAGCCTGCTTGAAATGATCGAGATCAAGATAGAACAGGGCGAATTGATGCCGGCCGCGGCGGCAGCGGGCGATTTCGGCATCGACGAGCTCATTGAACAAAAATCGGTTGGGCAGACCTGAGAGAACATCGCGGCCGGCGACCTGCCGCGCCCGCGCCTCACTGCTGCGCAGCGCCCCGACGACGCGGTAGGCCATTCCGACCATTATGATCCGGGCCAGAACGGCGGCGGCAATCAGCCACGCATTCGCCGCGAGCGCCGCGCCCAAAAATTTCCACGAAAAGAAATCGGCATGGCTGGTGAAGAGCAGGTACCCGAGGCGGATGCCGAGTATCAGGATCAGCGCCATCGAGACGAAATTGGCGACGACCCAAATCTGAAGCGCCGGCAGGTCTATCTCGCCGACCGTAATCCTCAGCTTGGTCAGAACGCCGGAACGCTTCATGGCCCCAACCTGCATAATCCGCTTCCGCTCGACCATCGTCCGACCCGCGCGGCCGGGGCTCACCCTGAGAGAAACTTGCCCTAAGAGAAACCCAAGCCGGCCAATGTCAATTGCAGTATTTTACAGAGCGTGAGTTAAATTAGTATTGGAGACTATTTGTGGGACACCCGTAATAACTTGCTTTTCCCGCCTATCCACAACTCCCGCGCGCCGGGACCAAGTTTTGAATTAAATTAGCTGCAGCCCCCGAAGGCTGGCGAAGCCCTCCCGGCCGATGATCAAATGATCATGAACCGCGACATTCAGCGATTTGCCCAGGGAAACGATCTGCTTGGTCAATTGGATGTCGGTCTGCGAGGGCGAGGGATCGCCCGAGGGGTGGTTGTGGATCAGGATGATCGCCGTCGCGTTCAATTCGAAGGCCCGGCGCATGATCTCGCGGGGGTAGACTGGCGCATGGTCGATCGTGCCGGTGCTCTGCACCTCGTCAGCTATCAAAATATTTTTCTTGTCGAGAAACAGAATCCGGAATTCCTCGCGGTCCAGATAGGCCATCGCGGTGCGGCAATATTCGAGCACGGCGGAAAAACTGCCCATCGCCGGGCGGTTCTGGATATTCACCTTGGTAAAGCGCTTGGCCGCCTCGGCGACGATCTTCAGTTCCGCGATTGCCGCCTCGCCCAAGCCTTCAACCTCGCGCAAGCGCTCCGGCCGGGCCGAAACGACGCCGGCGAACGAGCCGAACCGCGCCAGCAGCAGCTTGGCGAGCGGTTTGACGTCGCGGCGTGGGATGGCACGAAACAGGACGAGTTCGAGAAGTTCGTAATCCGCCAGCGCCTCGCCGCCGGCCTTCAGAAACCGTCCACGCAACCGCGACCTATGGCCGAGGTAATGCTGGGCATCCTCTGCCACTTCAGCGGAAGGCGGCGCTTTCGTCACGCCGCGGCCGCCGCCACATCGTAGGGCGGATGATGCAGCCCCTTCGGCGACAACGTGAAATTCTCGTAGCCGGTCTCGGTGACGCCGATCGTATGTTCGAACTGCGCCGACATCGAGCGGTCGCGTGTCACCGCCGTCCAGCCGTCCGACAGGATTTTCACATGCGGCCGGCCGAGGTTGATCATCGGCTCGATCGTGAAGAACATGCCTGGCTTCAGCACGATGCCCTCGCCGCGCCGGCCGTAATGCAGGACATTCGGCTCGTCGTGGAAGAGACGCCCGAGCCCGTGGCCGCAGAAATCCCGCACCACGGAGCAACGTTCCGCCTCGGCAAAATCCTGGATCGCCGCGCCGATGTCGCCTGTCGTCGCGCCCGGCTTGACGACAGCGATGCCGCGCATCATCGCCTCATAGGTGACCTCGACCAGCCGCTGCGCCCGCCGCGAGACGTCGCCGACGAGATACATCCGGCTCGAATCGCCGTGCCAGCCGTCGACGATCAAGGTCACGTCAATATTGACGATATCGCCCTCGCGTAAAGGCCTGCGGTCCGGAATGCCGTGGCAGACGACGTGATTGATCGAGGTGCAGATCGACTTGCGGTAGCCGCGATAGTCGAGCGGCGCCGGATAGGCATTGTGCGAGATAGCAAAATCGAAGACGAGGTTATCGAGAAATTCGGTCGTCACGCCCGGCTTCACGTGGGGCACGAGCATATCGAGCGCCTCGGCCGTCAGCCGCCCGGCCTTGCGCATGCCCTCGAACGCCTCGGGGCCATGCAGCTTGATCTGCCCCGTCTTGCGGCCAGGCACCTCCAAAGCATCAACAAAAGTCATCGAAAATCCACTGAGGAAACGTTCACAGGATAATTTAAGCCTTCCGGCCTCTGACGCAAGAGCGATGCACCCGCCCTCTAACTGGAAGTTGCGACCGTCTCCCTGACGGCAAAGCCGATACTTGACAGGCATACGCGGCGGCCGCGCTATCCGTACCGAAAACCCAGCTGCGCAAAAGCGCGGCGCTCTTTACAAGTGCGCCCGCA
Source organism: Methylovirgula sp. (assembly GCA_031291555.1). Classification (GTDB taxonomy): domain Bacteria; phylum Pseudomonadota; class Alphaproteobacteria; order Rhizobiales; family Beijerinckiaceae; genus Methylovirgula. The sequence continues at coordinate 10,569 of JARLIV010000278.1, forward strand.
GACTCCACACCTACGCCACAATCGCATCCGCCTTTGGCCTATGGCCAGCGGCAAGCGGCGCCTCTACGATACCCCTGTCTGATCGCGGAGAGAGATCCTGTCGGACAAAGATTTGGACACGCTCCTGAAGCAGCCGCCGGCGACCGACGCAGAGCGCAAACTGCATCCGCTCGCCTATGGGATCGAGCGCATCGGCCTCGTCTCGCTGCGTTTCCCCTATCTTATCGCCGCCCTTCTGACGGTCGCCGCCATTCTCGCGGCCTTCGGTATCGGGCGCATCCAGGTCGATGATTCGCTCAGCCAGCTCTTCCGCTCGAACACGCCGGAGTTCCACCAATATGAGGATGTGACGAAGCGGTTTCCCTCGAGCGAATATGACGTTCTGGTCGTCCTCGAAGGCGACAAGCTGCTCTCGCGGGACAACCTTGGCAAGATTCGCGACCTCGTCACCGACCTGCAATTGATCGACGGCACGCGCGGCATCATCTCGCTCTATTCGGCGCGTCAGCCGCCGGAAGGCGATCACCTGCCCGCGCCGCTCTTCCCCGACCCGCTGCCGGAAGGAGCCGCTTACGACCAGCTCATCAAAAAGGTGATGAGCAACGAGATCCTGCGCGGCAAGCTTCTCTCGCTCGACGGCAAGCTCACGCTGGCGGTGCTGGCGCTCGACCCCGCGGTCGTCCAGAGCAGCAAGCTGCGCGACGTTGTCGGCGAAGTCCGCAAGACGATGGCCGAGGATCTCGCCGGCTCCGGCCTTTCGGCCGAGCTTTCGGGCGTGCCTGTCATGCAGCTCGAAATCCGCAACGCCGTCGAGCGCGACCGCATCGTCTATAACGCGCTCGGCTTTCTCGGTGGCTGCCTCATCGCCATCCTGTTCTTCCGCCGCATCTCCTTCATGATCATCGCCGCCGCGCCGCCGCTGCTCGCCATTCTGCTGGCGCTTGGCACACTGGGCTGGCTCGATTTCCGGCTCAACATGTTCCTCAACGTGATGACGCCGCTCATCATGGTGATCAGCTTTTCCGATTCGATGCAGCTTACCTTCGCCACGCGCGACCGCATCATCGCCGGGCAGAGCAAAGCCGATGCGCTGCGCACCGCGGTCCATATCGTCGGCCCCGCCTGCGTGCTGACCCATGCGACGGCGGGCCTCTCCTTCTTCGCGCTGACCTTTTCGAACTCGGACCTGATCCGCAGCTTCGGCGAGGCCGGGCTCATCGCGACGCTGATCGCCCTCGTCTCCGTTCTCACCGTCATCCCGCTGCTCGGCATGTTCCTGCTCCGGCGCGAGGCAGCCTTCGTCGCACGGATCAAGGGCGCGGACTTGGCGGTCGATGCGCTGCGCCGTTTCTGCGGCTGGATCGCCGCGCGGATGGTGAGCCGGCCGGGCCTCTACAGCCTCCTCGGCCTGATCGTCGTCGTCGGGCTCGGCGTGATCTACGCGAATCTGGAGCCGCGCTACCATCTGGCCGATCAGGTGCCCGACAAGCAGAGGGCGGTGCAGGCCAACCGCGAGCTCGACGCCAAATTAACCGGCGCCCAGCCGGTCGATGTGCTGATCGAATTCCCTAAGGGCCAGTCGCTCTATTCGCCGCAGACTCTGGCGACGATCGCGGAAGTCCATTCGATCGTCGAGAAGCAAGCCGGTCTCGGCAATGTCTGGTCGCTCGAGACGCTGCGCCGCTGGCTGGCGCAAAAGATCGGCAAGTCGGATGTCGCGACGCTGAAGCAATATGTCGGCTATCTGCCGAAATATCTCGTCGAGCGGTTCATCTCGGACAAGCAGGATGCCGTCGTCGTCGAGGGCCGCCTGCCCGATATCGATTCGAGCCAGTTGCTGCCGGTGGTCGATGCTCTCGATAAAAAGCTCGATGCCGTGCGCGCCGAGCATCCGGGCTATGAGATCGCCGTCACCGGACTTGCCGTCATCGCCGCGCACAACAGCGCCAGCATGATCGAGAAGCTGAACCGCGGCCTCACGATTGAGATCATCTTCGTCGCCGCCTTCATTGGGCTCGCCTTCCGCTCGTTCTCGGTGATGCTCGCCTCGATCATGCCCGCCGTCTTCCCGGTCTTCACCGCCGGCGCGGCGCTCTGGCTGCTGGGCCAGGGCCTGCAATTCGCAAGCGTCGTGGCGCTGACCGTCTCCTTCGGCCTCGGCCTTAGCGCGACGATCCATTTCCTCAACCGGCTGCGGCTCGAGGACAAGCCCGGCGAAGATCCGGCCATCGGCGTCGAACGCGCCACCATCCTTGTCGGGCCGGCGCTGATCCTGACCTCGATCGTGCTGGCCTGCGGCTTGGCGATGACGATCTTCTCGCAATTGCCGTCGCTGCGCCTGTTCGGCTGGCTGAGTTCGTTCGCGATGCTGACGGCGCTGATCGCCGACCTGTTCATCCTGCGGCCGACGATCATGCTGCTCTTGCGCTGGACGCGCAACCGAAGCTGGAACTGAAAGGCGATTGAGCCCGCGCGCTGCCGGCGCGGGCGCGCCGCACTCTATTGCTTGCGCATGGAGACAGCGACGCGGACGACATCCGTGCCGCCGGCGGGCGAGATTGTCACTGATTGCGTGCGGCCACGGGTCAAGATCGAAATCGCGGCGGTGAACCCGACGCCGGCGACATTGCAGAATATACGCGGGCCCGCCACCCGGCCGGAGAGTTGGCCGTTGGCATTGCGTGTCGTCTCGGACCAAGTGCCCGTGAGCACCCCGGGCGTATTTTCAAACACGTTGCTCTTCACGTTGAACTTATAGCTGTCGCTCGCGCAGAGGAGGCTCTGGTTCAGCGCATTGCCGGCGGGCGAGATGGCATATGAGCCGCGACAGCGGATGCGCTCGCTCGTGCCGTTCTTCATGGAGATCGTGCCGGAGCCGAGCCAATAGCCGGCCAACGGCCGCAGCGCGCTGTCCGCATAGGCTGCCTGCAAGGACGCCGCCGCGAAAAACGCCGCGGCCAGCGGAACGCATTTGCTCAACTTCACCGGCATGAAAATCCCTCCATCGTCATCGCCACGCGGCCTCCCGCCGAGGCGCAAAACACA